>JANOTU010000680.1:0-5950 GCA_031416515.1 Hyphomicrobiales bacterium | reverse complement strand
CCTTCAGGCCGGGCATGGCTTTGAGGAGTTTAACTTGCATCGGACCGTCAATCTTCGCCAGCAATTCTTTGCCGCCGTCCACATGCGGGAGAAACGTGAGGAATTGTCGCAGCAGGCTTTCGTCGCTCGTGTGCCGGATATAGTGGCCGTTGAGATTTTCCAGCTTGGCGACATCAAAGCGCGCTGGCGATTTGCCGATGGTCTCCAAGCCAAACCATTCCACCATTTGCTCAGTCGAAAAGATTTCCTCATTGCCGTGGCTCCAGCCAAGCCGCGCCAGATAATTACGCAACGCATCGGGGAGATAACCCATGGCGCGGTAGGCTTCGACACCCAGCGCGCCATGGCGCTTGGAAAGCTTGGCGCCGTCCGGCCCATGGATCAGCGGCACATGCGACATCACCGGCACGCGCCAGCCCATGGCCTGATAAATCTGGATCTGCCGCGCCGCATTGGTGAGATGGTCAACACCGCGGATGATGTGGGTGACGCCCATGTCATGATCATCAACCACCACCGAGAGATTGTAGGTGGGATTGCTGTCAGAGCGCAGGATGATGAGATCATCGAGATCCTTGTTGGGAATGACCACGCGGCCCTGCACCTGGTCATCGACAATGGTATCGCCTTCATTGGGTGACTTGAAGCGGATCACCGGGCGCACATCGACAGGCGCTTGAGAAGGATCACGGTCGCGCCAGGCGCCGTCATAGCGGATGGGGCGTTTTTCAGCTTCCGCCTTGGCGCGCATGGCGTCGAGCTCGGCTGGCGAACAGAAGCAGTGGTAAGCCTTGCCTTGCGCCAGCAGGAACGCGGCCACTTCGCGGTGGCGATGCGCCCGGCCAAATTGCGACACGGCCTCGCCTGCCCAATCCAGGCCCAGCCAGGTGAGGCCTTCAAGAATGGCGTCAATGGCAGGGGCTGTTGAGCGCTCGCGGTCGGTATCCTCGATGCGCAGCAGCATTTTTCCGCCATGCCGCCTCGCATAGGCCCAATTGAACAGCGCGGTGCGGGCCCCGCCAATATGCAGATAGCCGGTGGGCGAGGGGGCAAAGCGGGTGATGACGGGCGATGACATGGACGCCGTTCTCCGTATAGAGTTACTTCAGGGAAATGGGGTTGTGACTGGTGGCGCCGATTAACACATGGGAGCGGATTTCCCAAGCACAAGCGGGCAGGGGTTTTCTGTGGTCGCCCGTGGCGCTCACCTTCGGCATCTGGGCCTATTTTGGCATGGGGGTCGAGCCGAATTGGGCGCTGGTGGCGGCGTGCGCGGCGCTGGCGCTCATCGGCATGTGGGTCGGGCGGGCGCGGCCCTTGTTGTTTCTAGTGGCCCTGTGTCTTGCCGGGTTTGTCCTGGCCAAGCTCCGGGCGGAATGGGTGGCAACGCCGGTGTTGCAGGCGACCACTGCGGAACTGGCGGTGACCGGCATTGTCGAAGATGCCTCGCACGCCTCAGCCAAGCGCATGGTGGTGATACTTGCGGTGGACCAGATTGAAGGGATGATGGCCGCCGCCGCCCCCCGCAGGCTTCGCCTCACCGGCTCGGTCAAGCAGGGGGTCCCGGCCATTGGCGCGCGCATCGCGCTTAAAGCCCGCCTCTCGCCGCTGCCCTCGCCAGTGCTGCCCGGTGGCTTCGACTATGGGCGGCAGCTTTGGTTTGACGGGATCGGCGGCACTGGCCGCATCATGGGAACCATCAGTGTTCTGAGCAGTGATACGCCGTGGCGCTTGCGCCCGCGCGGCTCCGTGGAATGGGTGCGGCGCATGATCGGCGAGGGCATCCGCAAACATCTGGACGGGGTCAACGCCTCCTTTGCCGAAGCCCTGATCACCGGGGAACGCAGCACCATTCCCAAAGACGTGAACCAAAGCCTGCAAGCCTCGGGCCTGTTCCACATTCTCTCCATATCAGGCTTGCACATGTGGCTGGTGGCAGGCGGCATATTCTGGACAGTGCGGGCGATACTGGCGCTCATTCCCCATCTGGCACTGCGCTATCCGATCAAGAAATGGGCCGCCGCCGCTGCCTTGGCCGCAGGTTATTTCTACATGCTGCTGGCTGATTCCGGCGTTGCCACGCAGCGTTCCTACATCATGATCGCGGTGGTGTTCTTCGCCATCATCGTCGACCGCCCCGCCATTTCGCTGCGCAATCTTGCCCTGGCCGCGATAATCATTCTGGTGCTGGAGCCTGAGGCCGCGACGCAAGCAAGTTTCCAGATGTCGTTCCTCGCGGTGATGGGGCTGGCCGCCTACTATGAGTTCTGGGAGGAGCGCCGCCGCCTGCGAGAACGCGGCCACCGCCAGCGGCCGGGTCTAGTTCGCCGCCTGATGGGTGCCGCCGCTGGCGCAGTTGCCGTTTCCATCCTCACAACATTGATTGCCGGCACGCTGTCGACGATTCCTGCGGCCTATCACTTCGGCAGGCTGGCGCCTTACGGCGTGGTGGCCAATGGCCTGGCGCTTCCGGTGATCAGTTTTGTGGTGATGCCCACGGCGCTGCTTGGCACGCTTGCCATGCCATTCGGGCTTGATGCCATGCCGCTCTGGGTTATGGGCAAGGGGCTGGAACTGGTTGTGGTCATCTCCAATTGGGTTGCGTCATTTCCGGGGGCTTATCTGGTGGTGCGCCAACAAAGTGCTGGCGCTGTGGTGATGATGGCTTCGGGTGCAGCACTCTTGTGCCTGCTCAGCGGGCGCGCCAGATTGCTTGGAATTGTCGTCATGATCTTGGGGCTGGGGGTTTCGCAAGGCCAGCGCATGCCCGACATCTTGATTGACCGCACCGCCAGCAATGTGGCCTTTCGCAACGAGGCGGGCGAACTCATTCCGGCTCTGGCCCGCAAAAGCCGTTTTGCAATTGAAAAATGGCTGCTTGCCAATGGCGAGGATGTCAGCCCCGCCACCGCAGCCAAACGTCCCGGCTGGACCTGCGGCGGCAATCGCTGCATGGCCGCGCTGGGCGGCAAGACCATCGCCTATGTTCAGGAGAAGGAAGGTGCCACGCTCGATTGCCGCGGCATCGACATCCTGATCGCCGACTACCCCTTGCGCAAAGCCTGCCCTTCAGTGCCGCTGCGCATCGACCGCTTTGATGTGTGGCGCAGCGGCGCTCACGCTATTCATGTTGGAGACGGAGGCTTTAAAATCCAGACAGCGCGGCAGTTGGCAGGCTCCAGGCCATGGGTCGTTGTGCCGCAAGCCCGCAAGGACAAGTTCCAGCAACGGGTTTGGACAGTCGTGCCCCCTGGTGCTATTTCCCCGCCATGGACCAGTCAGCGCCCCATCTCACCATGAGTGAAATCCGCGAGCAAATCGACCGCATCGACGAGCAATTGATCAAGCTGCTGGCTGAACGCCAGCGCTGGATCGAAAAAGCCATTGTGGTCAAGAAGCGCGACGGAATACCGGCGCGGGTGCCAGCCCGCATTGACCAGGTGATTGACAATGTCCGCGTCCTCGCGCGTGCCCACAAGGTTGATGCGGCCCTGGTGGAGGTCATGTGGACCGAAATGGTGGAGTGGTTCGTCGCCCACGAGGAACGGACCCTGGGGATGAAATAGGGTCGCTGCTTAACAAAACGGCGCGCCAGAAGTGGATGCCAATGCCTGACAACGCTCCGATCACAGCGAAGGTCAGCACAAAGGCAATATAGGTGAAGGTTTGCATTTCAAAGCCTGCTTCTATCAACTTCATAGAGCATGAGCGCGGTTGCAACGGCGACATTGAGAGATTCGGCACCGCCACGCATGGGGATGCGAACCAGCTTCGAGCAGGCTGCGGCGAGTTCATCCGAAAGTCCGTGGCCTTCGCTTCCCATGACAATGAGTGTGGGGGCGAGGTACTCTGTGCGAAAGTCAGCGGTCGCCTGAAGATGTGAGCCCACGCTCTCGCCGGGCCAGGTCTGGCAAAGCCCCGCCAGGGCTGGGACTGTCATGCGAAGCAGCGGCACAGCGAAGATTGATCCCATGGTGGCGCGCACGCAGTCTGACCCCCAAGGATCGCAGCATTGGCCAGCGAGGATGATGCCCTCCGCGCCCGCGGCATCGGCGGTGCGGATGATGGCGCCGAGATTGCCGGGGTCGCGCATGTCTTCCAGCGCCAGCCACAGGCCTTCCGGCAATACCTGCTCATGCCAATGCTGCTTGAACACGCCAAGCTGTGATGGCGGATTGTTCTGGGCGCTGAGGGAGGCCATGATCTCAGGCGTCACGTCCAGCAGCCGCGCCCCGCCCCAGGGTGCCGCCGGTCCAACATGCGCCAGCGTTTCCGGCGTCCAGCCGCAGGAGCGGGCGCGCGCCAGCACCTTTTCGCCTTCGGCCACGAACAGGCCGGTTTCCTGCCGGTATTTCTTTTGGCCAAGCGAGCGGATCAGCTTGATGGCGGGGTTTTGGGGCGATGCAATCACGGGCATGACGGCGGTTATAGGTTGGGCTATAAACCCCGTCCATGAACATTGCACCCAGCATCAAGACCGGCATTTCCGTCTGCCCGCATGATTGCCCCTCGGCTTGCGCGCTGGAAGTTGAGCTTCTCGACGCGCGCACCATCGGCAGGGTGCGAGGGGCCAGGGAGAACTCCTATACGTTGGGCGTCATCTGCGAAAAGGTGGGGCGCTATGCTGAGCGCATTCATCATCCTGAGCGCTTGCTCCATCCGTTGAAGCGCAAAGGGCCGAAAGGCTCGGGCGCGTTCCAGCGCATTTCGTGGGATGACGCCATGGCGGAAACGGCTGCGGCCTTTCTGAAAGCCGAGTCTGAATATGGCAGCCAATCCGTGTGGCCCTATTTTTATGCGGGCACCATGGGGCTGGTGATGCGCGACGGCATCAACCGGCTGCGCCATGCCAAGAATTATTCCGGCATGTATGATTCCTTCTGCGTGGCGCTTTCCTGGTCTGGCTACAAGGCGGGCACGGGAAATATTGCTGGCGTTGATCCCCGGGAGATGCAGAAATCCGATCTCATCGTCATCTGGGGCGGTAATCCGGTCAACACCCAAGTCAATGTCATGACCCACGCAATGATGGCCCGCAAGCAGCGCGGCGCCAAGATTGCTTGCGTGGACATTTATGACACCGGCACGATGAGGCAGGCCGATATAAAAATGCTCATTCGCCCCGGCACGGATGGGGCGCTCGCCTGCGCCATCATGCATGTGCTGTTCCGCGATGGCCACGCCGATTGGCCTTATCTTGAAAAATACACTGATGCGCCGCGCGAATTTGAGGCGCATCTGAAAACCCGGACACCGCAATGGGCAGCGGCGATTTGCGATATTCCCGCCAGCGAAATTGAGGCCTTTGCCAAACTCATCGGCCAAACCAAGCGGAGCTTCTTCCGCCTTGGTTACGGCTTCACGCGCTCGCGCAATGGCGCTGTCAACATGCACGCGGTCACAGCCATTCCGGCGGTAACGGGGGCGTGGGGTTATGAGGGCGGGGGAGCGCTGCATTCCAACAGCGGCATGTATAAATGGAACAAGACCATGATCGAGGGGCTGGATGTGAAGGCCTCCGGCATCCGCCAGATTGATCAAAGCCGCATTGGCGCTGCCTTGCTGGGTGATCCTTACGATCTCGCCGGCGGCCCGCCGGTCAAGGCCATGATCATCCAGAACACCAATCCTGCGAGCGTGGCTCCCGATCAAACACGCGTGAAGCAAGGCCTGGCGCGCGAGGATCTGTTCACCTGTGTGCACGAGCAGTTCATGACTGAGACGGCGAAATTCGCTGACATCGTTCTGCCCGCCACAATGTTTCTGGAACACGACGACATTTATCAAGGGGGTGGCCATCAGCACATCATGCTTGGCGCCAAGCTGGTGCAAGCGCCGGGCGAATGCCGCAACAATCACGATGTGATCTGCGATCTGGCGAAGCGTGTCGGCGCCGAGCACCCGGGCTTCCAGATGAGCCCGCGCGAGCACATCGACTGGGCGCTGAAGG
>JANOTU010000679.1:0-5068 GCA_031416515.1 Hyphomicrobiales bacterium | reverse complement strand
CGAATACTGATCCACCTGGACCAAATCCCGATCCAACAGGACCGCCCCCAAGAGGCAATAGTTGCACAGGAAATTGTGGTGAAGGACTTGGCAATAGCGGAGGCAACGGTACGGGTAACGAAGGCAACGGTAATGGCAATGCTAGCGGCAATGGCAATGGTAGGCCGTGACGCATCGCTTCAATTGTTCGCGCTGGTAAATGGATTAAGTGCGGTGAGTTAAAGCGAGGCGTGTTTGTCTTCGGGCTGCTGGCGTCAGATCACGCCATTTTAAACTCGCCTGCCACCTGACAGCGCCAATGTTTGACGGGGCTTTCGCCCTCCTGTATCGCGCGTGTTCATCTAGGACAGGCAAGAGAATGGCGAAATCAAGCAAGCCGTCGCGGAAAGCGTAACATGGGTAATTTTGTGCTCGCGGCGGTGATTGTGCTGGGCGGCTGGTGGCTGCTCCGAAAATTCGCCAATTCGCAGCCCGCTCAGGTGCGCGGTCTGGCGCGGCAGATCATGGGCTGGGCGATCATCGCCGGCGCTGGGTTTTTGATGCTGCGCGGCGCTTCCAATATCGCCATTCCGCTATTTGTGCTGGGGGCGGGGCTGGTGGGCGAAAGCTCGCTGTTTCCCAAGGGCGTGTCATGGCCGGGGCGACAGCCACCGTCAGCGCCACCACGGACCAATATGAACAGTGCCGAGGCCTATGCCGTTCTGGGCCTGAAGCCCGGCGCCACGGCAGATGATGTCCGCGCGGCCCATAAGCGCCTGATGAAGGACTTCCACCCCGACAAGGGCGGCAGTGATTATCTGGCGGTCAAGATCAATCAGGCCAAAGACCTGCTCATTCAGGAACTGGGTTCAACCACATAGCAGCCCAGTTTCTTCAGGGCTGAATTCTCGCAGGCCGCTTGCGCGGCCTGCTTGCTGAAGCCTGAAAATCGCGTGCGGTAGCGCTTCACCTTGCCCTGCTGCACGGTGACCGTGAACGCGGGCTTGTCGCGCAGTTCCGCTAACCCTGCGGCCTTCAGTTCCCGCAAGCGCAACTCGGCTTTTTTCTTGCTGGGATGGGGGCCAAGCTGGATGTTCCAGGTGCCTTCGGCCAGTACTGTGACAATGGATTTGGGATGGGGCGTTTCGGGCGTGGTCTTGGCAGGCTCTGCTGCCGGCGCAACCTTGGCCTCAACGACCTCTGGCTTCTTGGGCGCGTCTTTGGGTTCTGTCGCCTTGATCATGGCCCCGAGGCTGGCTGTTGCAAGCGCTGGTATTTCCTTCGCGGGCTCTTCGATCACTGGAACGATCGCGTCTTTCGACGACCCCGCCATCGCCGCAATCATCTGGCCATCGGTGCAGTGCGGAAAGGTGTTATCCAGCATTTTCATCATGTAGGCGTTGCGCGAGACCCCCGATTGGCCGCCCATCACCACGCCGACAATGCGCTTTTTGCCGCGCTGGGCGGAACTGGTGAGGTTGAAACCGGAGGCGCGGATATAGCCTGTCTTGATGCCGTCGGTGCCGGCATATTTGCCCAGCAGGCGGTTATGGGTGCGGATGGTGCGGCCATTGTAGGTAAAGGCCATGGTGCGGAAGTAATGATAGTATTGCGGAAAATCACGCTGCACGCGAAGCCCCAGCGTTGCCATGTCGCGCGCGGTGGTCACTTGCGCCGGGTTGGGCAGGCCGGAGGCATTGCGGAACACCGTTCGGCTCATGCCAATGCGGCGCGCGGTGGCGGTCATGCGCGCGGCGAAGGCTGACTCGGAGCCACTGAGGTTTTCACCAATGGCGGCGGCGATGTCATTGGCGGAGAGGATGACGATTGCCTTGATCGCGGTTTCAACCGGAATGGAATTTCCGGCTTTGACGCCGAGCTTGGACGGCTCCATGCCAGCGGAGCGTTTTGACGCCGAGATGGGCGAATCAAGCTTGAGCCGCCCCGCTTTCAATTCCTCAAACAGGATATAGAGCGTCATCGTCTTGGTGAGCGAGGCGGGATAGCGCAGGCCATCGGGGTCGGAGGCAAACAAAACCTTGCCGGTGCGGGCATCAACAGAAATCGCTGAAAATCTTGTCTTGGCGGAAGCGGGCGCGACAATCGCCAGCGCGGCCAACAGCAACAAGAAGAAATACACCAGCCCCCTCGCCCTGAGGTGCGAGCCCTTGCGAGCCTCGAAGGGCCCTTTGAGGCTCGCAAGGTCTCGCGCCTCAGGGTGAGGGTCGTCGCACTGCCGCTGTCCGCTTTTCAAAATCATGATCACTCCGTTAACCAATACACTCACGATACCGGTTCGTATGCAGGCATTATTTCTATGGCGTTAAAGTGGCAAGAAAATATTATGGCGCGGTGATTCAATCAAGCGTGATCAATACGGGAACGTGATCGGAGGGTTTTTCCCATCCTCGCACGTGTCTGTCGATGCGCGCACCACCCAGACGGTCCGCAGCTTGCGGCGAGAGCAGCAAATGGTCAATCCGAATGCCATTGTCCTTGTTCCAGGCACCCGCCTGATAATCCCAGAATGTGTAGACGCCGGTCTCATGGGGCAGGCTTTCGCGTAACGCTTCGGTGAGGCCGAGATTGAGCAGGGTGCGGAATTTGGCCCGCGTCTGGGGAAGAAAGAGAGCATCGCTGGTCCAGTTTTCCGGGTGCTTTGCATCCACCGCCGCCGGAATGACATTGTAGTCCCCCGCCAGCACCAGCGGCTCTTCCAGTTTCAGCAAGACTCGCGCATGGGCGGCAAGGCGGTCCATCCAGGCGAGTTTGTAGCTGTATTTCTCGCTCTCCACCGGATTGCCGTTGGGCAAATAGATGGAAGCCACGCGCACCATTCCCGAGGCCGATGGGATCAGCGCCTCAATGTAACGGGCCTGGGTATCTGCGTCATCGCCGGGAAGCCCGCGCCGCACATCTTCCGGCTTGGTCTTGGAGAGAATGGCCACGCCATTGTAGGTCTTCTGGCCGTGGACCTGGACATTGTAACCGAGGTCTTCAAACACAGCTGCGGGAAAGCCCTCCGTCTCGCATTTGAGTTCCTGCAGGCAGATGACATCAGCACCCGCCTCTTTCACCCAGGCCGTCACCGTGTCGATGCGCGCCTTGACGGAATTGACGTTCCAGGTGGCAATGATCATCGGCGTATATCCAGCGTGAAGGGCGTGCCTTCAAAGGCATCTGCGCCGCGACCGATCCTGTCGATGGCCTTCAACATCCGCCCGTTCCGGCCCAGCAGCCTGTCCGTATAGGAGACAATCAGCCGGTTTGGCGTTGCGGAAGGCGAAGCTGCGCGAAGCCGCAATGCGAGTTCTTCCTCATCCGCCTTTGGCTGGTGCAGGCACAGAGCCGTATAGGCTGCTGCTGTTGAGCGGCTGATGCCCGCCCAGCAATGGATTAGCATGGGTGCGGCGCGGTCCCATTCGCTGATGAAATGCACCAGCCTCTCCGCGTCAGTCGCGGTGGGCGGCGTCATTCCCTCCGTAGGCTGAACAATATCATGAAAGCCCAGCCACAGATGATGCTCAGGCTCAATGCCGGTAAACCGCTCCGGCGGACGTTCGGGGCTGAGCAGGCTCAACACCCGTTTGGCGCCATGCGTGGTTACTTGCGTTTGAACCTGGTTGAGGGGGCAGACGATGATCATGGTTTTAGGGTCGCTCACAATATTGTCGTCACTCCCATTCGAAGACGAATGGCAGAAGGCGCTTGATGGTTGATGGCCATCTCCCGTGGCCCTTGCCATGGGAGAAGGTGCCCGAAGGGCGGATGAGGGCCCTTTCCATCAGCGTGATAGGTGGAAGCATATATCACAATAACTGTTTGAAAGTTTTAAGATAGATGGCAGCCGCCTCATTGGGCGCCAAGGGTTTCAGGCGGAGGAATTTCTGCGAGCCTTCGCCGTCCAACCCGCGCGGGCGGCTAAAGTACTTCTCGGCTTCGGGCACGCTGAAACCGGCAAGCTGGGTTGCCTCCAGATAGGCGGCCATGCGGTCGGCCCGCTTGATCTGGATTTGGAGCGCCTCAGAACATTTGGCGGGCAGGCCAAAACGGATATGGATGGCCGTCATCAGCCGGTGCTCAAAATCCTTGTAATCAACACCGAGTGCCGCCTTGAAAGGCGAGATCATGTCGCCGATCACATATTCCGGCGCATCATGGAGCAGGGCGGCCAATCTGGCGTGGCGGTCGAGTTTAGGATCAAGATGAAAGGCGATCTGCTCCACCAGCACGCAGTGCTGCACCACCGAGAACGCATGATCGCCCTTGGTCTGCCCATTCCAGCGCGCCACGCGCGCCAGCCCGTGGGCGATATCCTCAATCTCGATATCAAGTGGCGAAGGATCAAGCAGATCAAGCCGCCGCCCCGACAGCATGCGCTGCCAGGCGCGGGGGCCTTCAGTTTTTCCGCGCATGGCAATGACAATCCACCATGTGATCATTGACCAGACCGCAGGCCTGCATGAAGGCATAAACAATGGTGGGGCCAACAAAGCGGAAGCCGCGTTTCTTGAGGTCCTTGGACATTTTCTCGGCAATGGGTGTAGCCGTGGCCACGGTTTTCATGCTGCGATGTTGGTTCTGGATGGGCATGCCATCCACAAAATCCCAGAGATATTTGGAGAAATCCGCAATTTCGAGCCAGGCCTGCGCGTTGGTGACGCTCGCCGCAATCTTCAGCCGGTTGCGCACAATCCCAGCATCCTGCATCAGCTGTTCCAGTTTCGCCGGGCTGTAGCGCGCCATGATCTCAGGGTTGAAATTATCAAAAGCCGCACGAAACGCCTCGCGCTTGCGCAGAATCGTAATCCACGAAAGCCCCGCCTGAAAGCCATCCAACTGCAACTTCTCGAACAGCGCCCGCGAATCATATTCCGGTACGCCCCATTCCGTGTCGTGATAAGCCACATAAACCGGATCCGTCCCGCACCAGCCACAGCGCCTGATCCCGTCAGCATGCTTGACAGCGGTCATTTCGTCTTTCCTCCCCCCGTTGCGGGGGAGGTGTCATGCGCAGCATGACGGAGGGGGGCCTGGCAGGAGGATACGGGACTCGCCGCAAGGCCCCCCTCCGGCGCTTCGCGCCACC
>JANOTU010000678.1:0-3457 GCA_031416515.1 Hyphomicrobiales bacterium | reverse complement strand
CAGGCGGGGCTGAATGAAGACCTTGCGGCCACAGCGCTGTGGGGCAGCCAGCAGGCGGAGATGCGGGGCGAGGGCAAATTCGATGGCGTGTTTGGCATCTGGTATGGCAAAGGCCCAGGCGTTGACCGTTCGGGCGATATTTTCCGCCATGCCAATATGGCGGGCACCTCGCCTTATGGCGGGGTGATCGCCATTGCCGGCGATGATCATTCGGGCGAATCGTCCACCGTGGTTCACGCCAGCGATGTGGCGTTTTCGGATGCGATGTTTCCCGTGCTCAGCCCGGCGGGCGTGCAAGAGATCATTGATTTTGGCCTCATGGGATTTGCGCTGTCGCGCTATGCGGGCGTGTGGGTCGGCCTCAAGGCCATGCATGACACGGTGGAGTCCTCCGCCGTGGTGGATGTTTCGGAGACGCGCGGACGTTATGTCATTCCCAAAGATCATAAACTGCCGGAAGGCGGCCTCAACATCCGCCCCAATGATGACCGGGTGCCGCAGGAGGTGCGGCTTCATGCCGAGAAAATGCCGGCGGTGCTGGCTTTCACCCGCGCCAATGCGTTTAACCAGATTGTGATCCCCGCACCCACGGCGAAGATCGGCGTCATCGCGGCGGGCAAGAGCTATCTCGATGCGCGCGCCGCCCTTGATGATCTGGGGCTTGATGACGCTGTGCGGCTTTTGAAGATCGGCATGGTGTGGCCGCTGGAGCCTTCGGTCGTCAAGGAGTTCGCTCAAGGCCTTGACCTCATCATGGTGGTTGAGGAAAAGCGTTCCCTCATCGAGGCGCAGCTTCGCGATATTCTGTACGCGGAGGAAAACCGCCCGGAGATCATCGGCAAGGCGCTGTTTCCGGCATACGGCGTGCTGGAGCCCGGCCAGATCGCCAAGGCCCTGTCTGAGCGGATCGGCGGCTGCGCGTTTGAAGCTTTGGAAACACCGCGCAATCAGGGCGACCTGGTGGCGCGCGTTCCTTACTTTTGCGCAGGCTGCCCGCATAATTCCTCAACGGTGCTGCCCGAGGGTGCCCGCGGCTATGCCGGGATCGGCTGCCACTGGCTGGCGCAATTTGTGCCCGGCCGCAGAACCGAGGGCGCCACGCAGATGGGCGGCGAGGGCGCCAACTGGATTGGCGAGGCGCCATTTTCAAAGCGCGAACATATCTTTCAGAATATCGGCGATGGCACTTATAACCACTCAGGATTGATGGCGGTCCGCCATGCGGCGAATTCCGCAGCCAACATCACCTACAAGATCTTGTTCAATGACGCCGTGGCCATGACCGGCGGGCAGGGCAATGATGGCGGGTTGACCGTGCCGCAGATTGCCGCACAGGTGCGCTCCTTCGGGGTTGAGCGCATTGCGGTTGTCTCGGATGAGCCGGATAAATATCCGCCTGCGGAGCAATTTCCGTACCTCACCACGTTCCATCACCGGGATGATCTGCAGGCCGTGCAGACAGAGATGATGGGGGTGAAGGGGGCAAGCGTCATCATCTATGACCAGACTTGCGCTGCTGAAAAGCGCCGCCGCCGCAAAAAGGGGGAATTTCCCGATCCCAACAAGCGTGTTTTCATCAATGAGCTGGTATGCGAAGGTTGCGGCGATTGCGGGGTGCAGTCCAACTGCGTGGCGATTGTGCCGGTGGAAACCGAGTTCGGGCGCAAGCGCCAGATTGACCAATCGGCGTGCAACAAGGATTTTTCCTGCCTGAAAGGTTTTTGCCCGAGCTTTGTGACGGTCGAAGGCGGCGAGTTGGTGAAGGGCACAGGCGTTGCCTTCGAGATGGTCCCATTTCCAGTTCTGCCTGAACCAGAGTTGCCGAATCTTGATCGCCCCTGGAGCATTCTGGTCACCGGCATTGGCGGCACCGGCGTTGTCACCATCGGGCATGTGCTTGGCATGGCCGCGCATATCGAAGGCAAGGGGGCGGCCCTTATCGACATGGTGGGGATTTCACAGAAGAATGGCGCGGTGGTCACGCATCTCAAGATTGCGCGAGTTCCTGAGGATATTTCGGCGGTGCGGGTGGCCAAGGGTGCGGCTGATCTTATTCTGGGCTGCGATCTCGTGACCTCAGCCTCGGAGCGCATTCTGGCCGGGGCCTCGCGGGCGCGAACCGCCGCGGTGGTCAACTCGCATGAGTTGATGCCGGCGACTTTCACCCATGACGCCGATTTCATGATGCCTTCGTCCGCAATGACCTTGCGCATTGCGGCGGCGGCGCAGCCGGGAAAAATGTTTACTGTTGATGCCACCGGGATAGCGACCGCGCTGCTGGGTGATTCGATTGCCGCCAATCTTTTCACCCTGGGCTTTGCCTGGCAGCGCGGGCTGATCCCCATCGGTTCAGCGGCCATTGAGGAAGCGGTGAAGCTCAACGGTGTAGCGGTGAAAATGAACCTGGCTGCTTTTTTGTGGGGGCGGCGGGCGGCGGTTGATGAGGCTGCGGTGCGCGCCATTCTGGGATCAGGGCAAAAACCCAAGGCGCAATCGCTTGATGAATTGATTGCCAGGCGTGAGGCGTTTTTGACCGGCTATCAGAATGCGGCTTACGCCAAATCCTACCGCGCCGTTATTGACCGTGTACGGAGCGATGGCGGCGACAGGCTGACTGAGACAGTGGCCCGCAACCTGTTCAAGCTGATGGCCTACAAGGATGAATATGAAGTGGCGAGACTCTACAGCGATGGCGCGTTTGCCAAGACGCTGGCGCAGAAATTCAAAGGCGACTACAGGCTGAAATTCCATCTCGCCCCGCCGATCATGGGCCGGCGCGATGGGTTCACGGGAAGGCCGGTGAAATCGGAATTCGGGCCATGGATGATGCAGGCGTTCAAGATTCTGGCGCGGCTGAAGGGATTGCGCGGCACCGTGTTTGATGTGTTCGGCTACACAGCCGAAAGGAAACGCGAGCGCAAGCTCATTGTGGAGTACCTGACAGAGATTGCCGAATTGCTGGAGAGTGATCCGCATCGCGCCCTTGAGGTTGCCGCATGGCCTGAAATGATCCGCGGCTTTGGCCATGTGAAGGAGGAGAGCATCGCCCGCGCCCGCGCATTGCCAGAAGCGGCGCGCACCGCCGCGCTGGCGGCGGAATAGGCAGAATAAATCTGGCGGTGGCACCGGGGGCATCGCCAAAAGGATGTCCCTTTGGCGGCAGTGCGCCCCAGCGGACAAATTTATTGAAAATAGTCCTTGACAGGGAATGATAAGTTCGCTATACGTTCTAACAGTCCTCCCAGAAGGGGTTTCGTTCGCGACGGTGACCGGGATGGGAGGAAATCGGCTCTTGCCGTCATCTGTATCGTGCGGGTGGCGTCTGGCGGCTTCCGGGAGTTCAGGGGTGTCATGCCTTGGAGTTCTGGGATTCGGGACACGGAAGCGGAAGCGAACCACTATCCGCACGTTCCCCCGGAAGACCGAAAAGAGGCCGTAACGTGGGTGGCAGCTGAGT
>JANOTU010000677.1:0-7059 GCA_031416515.1 Hyphomicrobiales bacterium | reverse complement strand
CGCGCGATTTTCTGCTGATGGGTGTTTGCGGGGTGATCGCCGCCTTCGCCATGTCGCTGCTCTCACATGCTTACCGCATGGCGGAGGCCAATCTGGTGACGGTGTTTGAATATACCGGCATGATCTGGGCGCCGCTCTGGGGCTTTTTGTTCTTCAACGAGTTCCCGCGCTGGACCACATTTGTGGGAATGGCGCTGATCGCCGCGGCGGGTGTCAACTCGGCCCGGTCTGCTGCCCGCCGCCAAGCTGGCGCAACACCAGCACCATCGACGCATGAGCCTCGCCCTCGCCGAGATTGACAATTTTATGGGCAAGATCGCCGCGAAAGCGCAGGGCCTCGCCTTGCTTGGCGCGGTGTGTGGCTTCGCCGCAGGTGACCTCGATTTCGCCAGCCAGAAGGTATAGGTGTTCAACCGTGCCGGGGGGGTGGGGATCGGATTCGAGCACGCCACCTTGCTTTGCCACAAAATCATACCACTGAATCTGGTCTACCAGATTGAGGGGGCCAGCGATGGCCAGACGGCACAGGCCATCCTGGCTTTCAAGGAGGGGAATGCCGGATTTGAGCTGATGTTCCAGAAATACCTGCGTGCCGTCTGCCTTCAGGACTTCGTCGATGGTGGTGTCAAGCGCCCGTGACAGACGGTAAACTGTTGAAAGCGTTGGGTTTGTCTCGTTGCGCTCGATTTGCGAGATGATTGATTTGGCAACACCTGACTGCTCCGAAAGCTCCCCCAACGACATGTTATAGGCCTTGCGCAGGCGCTGGATGGTTTTACCAAGGTCAGGCGATGGATCGCCTTCCTGGTAGCTGGAACTTTTTTTTATGCGCCGCATTGACATTTTGCTGTCCTGTAATTAGAACTAGTGTTCGTTATAAAGAACGGTAGGCAGACACTTACACTTCACTAGCGCTGTTTTGTTGTCGCAATCAAACAAAATCGCGTTTTCTTTAATGTCCTTAGAAGCGAACAGGCCCTGACATGAGCACCATAAAGCTGATCGACACACACGGAACCAGCCATATTCTCGATGCTGTCGAGGGTTGGCGGGTGATGGAAATCATCCGCGAGCATGGTTTTGAGGTGGGCGGGCTCTGTGGCGGCGCCTGCGCCTGCGCCACCTGCCATGTGGAGGTGGACGGCGAATGGCTGTCGAAACTCCATCCCGCCAACGATGACGAGGAAGCCATGCTGGACATGGTGCCGGTGCTCACGGATGGCTCCAGGCTTTCGTGCCAGATCATTTTCACGCCAGAGCTTGCGGGTCTTGCCGTCAAGCTCGTAGCCAATGGGTGAAGCGATGCGCTATTTCCCGATATTTTTTGATCTCAAGGACCGTGTGGTGATCGTTATCGGTGACGGCGAGGAGGCGGCGCGCAAGCTCCGTCTCCTGTCGCGCACCCAGGCGCGGATTTCGGTCATCACCGATTATGATGACAATTCGCTTGCGGGGGCCGCACTGGTTGTGTGCGCCGATGCGAGGTTGCAGACCCGCGTCTCCGCTGATGCGCGGGCGCGCGATATTCCTGTGAATGTGGTGGACCGGCCTGATCTCTCCACCTTCATCATGCCCTCGATTGTGGACCGCAGCCCACTGGTCATCGCCATTGGCACGGAAGGCACCTCGCCCATTCTGGGCCAGGGCCTCCGCGCCCGCCTTGATGCCATGCTGCCGCAGAATCTTGGCAAACTCGCTGATGCGGCGAATTCACTTCGCGCCCGTGTGGCGGCGAAAATCCCCTTTGGCAATCGTCGCCGCAGCTTCTGGCAGCGCTTTTTCTTCGGCGATGTGCGTGATGCGTTCATCGCTGGCGAAACCACGAATTACCTGGACGGCGTTGAAGCGCTGTTGGCAACCGAAGCCACGCCACCACAGGGCCGCGTTTCTTTTGTGAGCGCTGGTCCGGGTGATCCTGAACTTCTCACCCTCAAGGCGCAGCGCAAACTGCAGGAAGCTGATGTGATCGTGCATGACCGCTTTCTTGATGCCGCTATCCTCGAAATGGCGCGGCGTGATGCTGATCGCCTGTCCGTGGGGTCGCTGGCCTTCAACGGCGTCATCGACATTCTGGTGCGCCAGGCGAAGGCCGGCCGCCATGTGGTGCGCCTGCGCAGCGGCGAGGCGCTGGTTGAGGAATTGGCGGCTGTGGCCGCCGAGGGCATTCCGGTTGAAACCGTGCCGGGCATTCCGCTTCAGCAACCCGCCGAGATCGTCACTTTCCCCGTTCGCGAAGATATCCGCGACGCCATTCTGAAAGCAGCATCATGACCGCAATCGAAAAAGGCCAACTCGTCACTGCCAACCTCTTGCGCGACGGTATCGCGGTGTTCCTCACTCGTGCGGGCACGTGGAGCGAGAAGATTGATGAGGCCGCTTTGGCTTTGGAAAAGCAGGCCGCTGCCGCTCTGGAGGCGCGCGGCCAAGCCGATGAAAAAGCCACCATTGTCACCGGCCCCTATCTCATTGATGCCGAGCGCGTGGGTGGCCGCATTCGCGCCAGCCTGATCCGCGAGCGCATGAGAACGCTTGGCCCAACCGTGCGGCCTGACCTTGGCAAGCAGGCCGATGGCACGGCTGGCGGGTTCGCTGTTTCAGAGGGAGTTTGAGCCATGTATCGCTATGATGAATTCGACCACCAGTTTGTCGCCGAGCGCACCGCGCAATTTCGTGACCAGGCGAACCGCCGCCTCAAGGGCGAACTGACCGAGGATGAATTCCGCCCGCTTCGGCTGATGAATGGCCTCTATCTCCAGCTTCACGCCTATATGCTGCGGGTGGCCATTCCTTACGGCACGCTGTCTTCCAGGCAAATGCGCCAGCTCGCCATGATCGCCGAGAAATGGGACAAGGGCTATGGCCATTTCACCACGCGCCAGAACATTCAATATAACTGGATCAAGCTGGAAGACACCGCTGACATTCTGGCAGCGCTCGCCGTTGTCGAGATGCATGCGATCCAGACATCCGGCAATTGCATTCGCAATGTGACGACCGATCACTGGGCGGGCGCTGCGGCGGACGAGATTTCCGATCCCCGTCCCGTGGGCGAACTGTTGCGGCAATGGTCATCGCTGCATCCCGAATTCTCCTATCTCCCGCGCAAATTCAAGATAGCGCTTACGGGCGCCCCCAATGACCGCGCCGCTGTGAAGGTGCACGACATTGGCTTGCGGATGCACAGAAACGACGCGGGCCAAACCGGCTGGGAAGTGATCGTCGGCGGCGGCCAGGGTCGGACACCTTTGATCGGCGTCACGGTGCGCGACTTCCTGCCCGAGAATGAGCTCATCGGTTATCTCGAATCCATCATGCGCGTCTACAATCTCTATGGCCGCCGTGACAACAAGTACAAGGCCAGGATCAAGATTCTGGTGCACGAGCTTGGCGCTGAGAAATTCAAAGCCGAAGTCGAGGCTGAATATGCGCGGAAGCCGCGCCCCTCCACAGAAGTTGAAGAGCGCGAATTGAAGCGCATTGATGCTTATTTTGCGCCTCCGCATTTCGAGAAGCAGCCGCGCTGGTCAGCGGCTTTCGAGGAAGCCAAGATCAAGCACCCAGGCTTTGCCCGCTGGGCTCGTAATAATCTCGCCGCCCACAAGGTGGATGGCTACACCATCGTCAACATCTCGCTCAAACCCGAAGGCGGCATTCCGGGCGACGCTTCTGCCGATCAAATGCGCCTGATGGCGGACCTCGCTGAGAAATATTCGCACGACGAATTGCGTGTTAGCCACGCCCAAAACATCGTGCTGGCGCATGTGAAGAAAGATGACGCCTTCACCATCTGGCAGGCCCTTGATGCGGCGGGTCTGGCCACGGCCAATTATGGCCTGGCCGGCGATATCATCGCCTGCCCCGGCCTTGATTATTGCGCGCTGGCCACCGCGCGCTCGATTCCCATCGCGCAATCGATCTCGCGGAAATTCGCCGACATGGACCGGCAGGAAGAGATCGGCCCCATCAAGATCAACATCTCCGGCTGCATCAATGCCTGCGGACACCATCATGTCGGCCACATCGGCATTCTCGGGCTCGATAAGAAGGGCGTGGAATATTATCAGATTACGCTTGGCGGCTCGTCGGCTACCCAGTCCTCCATCGGCACAATTCTGGGACCGGGTTTTGCCGGACACGAAGTGGCCGATGCCATTGAGACAATTCTCAACACCTATCTCAAGCTCCGCAGCCCCGGCGAGGAGTTCCTCGCCGCCTACACCCGCATTGGCGCAAAACCGTTCAAGGAGGCCCTCTATGCAACTGCTTAAGAACAACACACTGATTGCCGATGTCTGGACTTTTCCGGGCGTTGACGATGCGCTCCCCGAAACAGGCGATATCGCTGTGCCCTTCGCGCGCCTGCTCAAAGAGTTTGAGCGCCTCTCGCAGCGCGAGGGCCGTCTGGGCGTGGTCTTTTCCAACATTGAACGCGCCGAGGCACTGTCAACCTTCCTGCCCAAGCTCTCGCTGATCGTGCTCACCTTCCCGGCCTTCAGCGATGGCCGCGCCTATTCGATCGCGCGGCAACTGCGTGAATTCGGCTACCGCGGCGAGCTTCGCGCCACCGGCAATGTGCTGCCCGACCAGTTGCAGTTCATGCTGCAGGTGGGTTTTGACACCTTCGATATTGGCCAGCGTTTTCCGCTCTCGGTTTGGCAGTCAGCTTCAAAGCAATTGTCTCTGGCCTATCAGCGCGGCCTTTACCGCCATGCCGAAGCCGAAGTGTGGACCGAACGCCACACCGACGCCGAGCCTTGGTTAGAGCAACCTCACGCAGGGTGATGATCATGCACACCGGCATACACGAAACCTATGCGGGCCTCGAAGGCAGCGCCCTGCTCCAGCCCTTGGTGCGTGATTTCAAGGGCAAGCTGGCCGTGGTCTCGTCCTTCGGCGCTGAATCGGCTGTGCTTCTGCACATGATTGCCGAGGTGGACAAATCCACGCCCGTCATTTTCCTCGATACCGGAAAGTTGTTCTGGGAGACGCTCTCCTACCGCGCCAAGCTCATTGATCATCTGGGCCTCACCGATGTGCGCTCCATTCAGCCTGATCCTGCTGATCTGAGTTCCCGGGATCCAGACGGCAACCTGCACAAGACCAGCACGGACCAATGCTGCCATATCCGAAAGAACATTCCGCTGGAAAAAGCGCTGGCAGGTTTTGAAGTCGTCATTTCCGGTCGCAAGCGCTATCATGGCGGCGAACGGCGCAATCTGACGCCGCTGGCCATCGATGGCAACCGCGTCAAAGCGGAGCCCCTTGCCGGCTTCAGCGCCCTTGATATCGAACTCTACATGGCAACCCACAAGCTGCCCCGCCATCCCCTCCCTGAACTTGGCTACTACTCAATCGGCTGCGAACCCTGCACCGCGCAGGGCGGCTCCGCCGCCGACCCCCGCGCCGGGCGCTGGGCAGGCTCCGACAAAACCGAATGCGGCATTCACTGGACCTCCAACGGCAAACCTATGCAAATCAAGTCGGCTGCCCCGGCGCTGGGACTATAAAGATATGAGTGAGTTTTTAGCTTTTGTCCTGGTTGGATTTCTAGCGCAGATCGTTGACGGTTCGCTGGGCATGGGTTTTGGCGTGATCTCGTCGTCTATCTTGTTGGCACAGGGAATTCCGCCAGCGCTGGCCTCAGCCAGTGTCAACGCAGCCAAGCTTCCCACAACAGGAACAGCGGCCATATCGCATTACCTCCACCACAATCTGAACTGGAAGATCGTCTGTTCACTGTCAATCTTCGGGACGCTTGGCGGCGTGATCGGCGTGGTGCTTTTGACCAGCCTCAAGGGGGCGGCGCTGGCGATGATCGTCAATGCATATCTGACATTGATGGGTGTGCTGATCATCTGGCGCGGCGTCAAGGACTACACGCCGAACCTGCTTTCAAAAACCCGCTCGCAGATCATAGGACTGGCCGGGGGGCTTATCGAGGGTATCGGCGGAAGCTGGGGGCCGATTGTCACGACCAGCCTGCTCGGCTCCGGAACCGAGTCGCGCTATGCCATCGGCTCATCCAATTTTGCCGAGTTTGTTGTGAGCGCTGCGGTATTCACTGCCTTCGTTGTGGCCTTTGCGCTCGGACATTGGCAGGGCGGATCAGACTGGCAGTCAACATTTACGCCGGTGCTGGGCCTGGTGATCGGCGGGCTTCCCGCTGCCGCCTGTGGAGGCTGGCTCACCAAGCGGGCGCCCAAGCGGGCCTTGACCATCGCCGTTGGCTGCCTGGCGCTCAGCATTGCAATCTACCGCACCGTTTTCACCTGAACTCAACATAACTGCCGGGTTCGGCTTACTTGCCCCCTTTCCATCATTGGGCTTGGCCCGGGGACCACAAATTCTGCTTTTCGAGAACCTGGCGCAAAGCTAAAACCTTCCGCAGTATTTTCAAGGAAACACAGCTTGCGCGGCACCAGAGTATATCCATCTCATTCCAAACTCAAGTCAGTCGCCCGCGACAGCCAAAGGGTGGAAATGCGCCCCAGGCCGTTGCGGTTGAAACTGGTGATCCGGCGCGACGGGTGCGTGAGCTTCGAGACAGCCCCTGCGGGGGTTGTAGCCATCTACAAAGGGAAGCATCCCCTCTTCTTCCTCCATGCCCCTTTCAGTTAATTCGAACATGCAGACCGCGTGTGATAAATCATGCGGCTGTCAGGAGTGTCATATCCCGCTCTGGACAGGCTGGTATTAAGTCTTGCCAATGATGCCAGTTTGGATAAAACTCGGTCTCGACAGGCCGGTCATCCGGATGGATGTCGGATAAGACTACCTCCCAGGAATGCCTTGCTGTCTTGGGATGTCGGCAATTTATCCTAGCAAGGAGCAGGGAGACATTGAGATGCACGTAAAAAGAATCACGTCTCTGGCATCGCTGGCGCTGCTCGGCGCACTGTCGCTGCCGCCCTCCGGACTCGCGACCGACGCGCAAAAGGAGGGGACAGCCAGTTACACGACATATTGGGTCGCCAGCAGCTACAGCCCTATCAAGCTCGACGCGGACGGATTCGCAATCTTTGATTTCAGTGGCGTGACGAGCAGCGACAATCCGATGTT
>JANOTU010000676.1:0-5781 GCA_031416515.1 Hyphomicrobiales bacterium | reverse complement strand
TTACGCTGAAAGCTGGATGCCCGCTTGTCCCTGGCATGACGAAACGGGGGAGCGAGCCGCCTCGACTCGAAGCTGTTATTTCCTGACAGCCCCTTGGCATGAAGGCATGGCCCGCATCGCCCGCATTGTCGTACCCGGAATTGCCCATCATGTCACCCAGCGCGGCAATCACCGCGCTGCGATCTTTTTCGAGGACGGCGATTACGCGCTCTACCGGGACCTGCTCGGCGCCGAGACAAGGCGGGCGGGTGTCGCAGTCTGGAGCTGGTGCCTGATGCCGAACCACGTGCATCTCATCCTGACACCCTCGGGGTAATCAAGTGTCTGTCACCGAATTCGCACCGAATTCGTGCTCCGTGTTGTAGCAAGGCGCGGAGCCGTTTATGATGACTCCATGACCCCGATGCGCGCCGCCTGACCGGACCATGCCCTATCTGCAAATTCTGCTGGTGCTTGGCCTCATCATGCTCAATGGCTTGCTGGCGATGTCGGAACTGGCAATTGCCTCCTCGCGGGCGGCAAAACTGCGCGCCATGGCCGACCGCAAGGTCAAAGGTTCCCGTCGGGCGCTGGCACTGGCCTCTGATCCGGGCCGTTTTCTCTCCACCGTGCAGATCGGCATTACCCTGATCGGGATTCTGGCGGGCGCGTTCTCTGGGGCGACATTTGGCCGCCCTTTGTCGGCGGGACTTGAGGCGGCGGGCGTGCCAGAGAACATCGCTGAGACTTTGGGTTTTGGCCTTGTCATCGGCCTCATCACTTATCTATCCCTGATCATCGGCGAACTGGTGCCAAAACAGATTGCGCTGCGCAATCCGGAGCGCATCGCCTGCCTCGTGGCCCCGGCCATGACCATTCTGGCCAGAATATCGTCGCCGCTTGTCTGGCTGCTGGACCGCTCGGGCCGCCTTGTATTGGCCCTGCTCGGCCAGACTCGCGCGCAAGGTGACACCGTCACCGACGCTGAAATCCACGCCCTCATTGCCGACGCTGAATCAGCGGGTGTTCTGGAACCTGAAGAGCGCACCATGATCGCTGGCGTCATGCGCCTGGGCGACCGTCTGGCCCGCACCCTGATGACGCCCCGCGCCGATGTCGAGATGATCGATGTGGATGAGACGCCGGCAAAAATCGGCAAGCAGATGGCGGAGAGCGGGCACTCGCGCTTTATCGCCTATGAAGGTTCACCCGACAATATTCTCGGCGTGATCCAGTCCAAGGATCTGGCCGCCGCCCTGCTCCGCCGCGCCAAACCCAACATCAAGCAACTGGTGAAACAAGCCCCCGTCATCCCCGATGCGCTGGATGCCCTTGATGTGGTGGAGAAGCTGCAAGAGTCGGATGTCCATTTCGGCCTCGTCTATGACGAGTATGGCCACTTTGAGGGCGTCATCACCACAGCGGATATTCTGGAAGCCATTGTCGGCGTCTTCCGCCATGATGACGCCGAGCCTGAGCCGCAGATTGTCGAGCGCGACGATGGCTCGCTGCTGGTTGCCGGCAACACGCCCATCGACGCGCTGTCAGACCGCCTGCACATGGCCCTGCCGCCGACCCGCGATTACCAGACAGCGGCAGGCTTCGTGCTGGACCGCTTGGGTCATTTTCCAGCCACGGGCGTGTCCTTCAATGAGCACGGCTATAATTTTGAAGTCATCGATCTCGATGGCCGCCGCATTGACAAGCTGCTGGTCTCGAAAGCCGCGCCAGCCACCCACCGCGCCATCAGGCGCAAAGCCTGAGTGGCCATTTACACCGCCCTTTTTATCTCGGCCTTCCTGTCGGCGACACTGTTGCCAGGAAGCTCCGAGGTGGCCCTGGCAAGCGCTTTCAGCCTCTCGGACCATTCAGCGGCGGGCCTTATTGCGACGGCAACAGCCGGCAACACGCTGGGGTCTTGTGTCAACTGGTTGATCGGCCGCCTCTCCGTAAAACTCACCGCAAAGCTGGACCGCTTCGCCGCTTTCTACAACCGCTTCGGAGTCTGGAGCCTCTTGCTGTCCTGGGCGCCGGTCATCGGCGATCCCCTCACCGTGCTTGCTGGGCTCGCCCGCACCCCGCTAGCCATTTTTATCCCCCTCGTCATGACCGGCAAACTGGCCCGCTACCTTGTCATCGCCGGGCTGGTTGGCTGGTAACCCAAACAAACCCAATAGACTGTCGAACACGCCAGCCAGGCTGATCAGCGCAATCCCCAGAATCTCCCTCCCGCCAAAGGGCTCTCCGGCCCAGATCGCGGCGGTGATGGCGCCAGCGCTGATTTCCGTCATGCAGAGCAAGCCCACAAGCCCTGGCGACAGTTTGGGCGCTCCCCACATTGAGGCGTAAACACCGCTCATCACCACCAGCACAATTGTCGGCGCCAGCCACCAGAGCTGACCAACGACAAGCCCAGGCGCTGGCGCATCGGTGGCACGCAATACCAACCCCGCAAGGATCATGAGCAGCGCTGACCAGAGAAAATTCTGGGTGAACATGTCAATCGCGAGGTGCCGCCGGTCAAGGCGCAGCAGCACTGATGACACTGACCAGCCAAAGCCTGCGGCAAGGGCTGCCCAATCACCGACATTCTCCGGCGCCGGCCAGCCCGTGTCAGCCCGAAAGATCACCAACATGCCAGCAAACGCAATGGCGATCGCCAGCCAGCGCGCCCACCCAATTGGCTGCTTGAACACAGCCCGCTCCAACAGCGTGGACCAGACCGGCGTCAGATAAAACAACATCATGGCCCGGATCACATCGGTGTTGAGCACCGCCACCGAATAGAGCACCAGCGGCAACGCTGTAACAAACCCGATCAGCGCCAGCCCCCTGCCCCCGGCCACCATCCGGCCCCAGCGATATCCAAAGAGCGGCAGCACAATCACCCCCGGCACCAGGTAAAACACCATGAGGCTCCAGAACGCGCTCATCCCCGCCTGCTCGAGCGCCCGTATGGGAAGCCAGAACAATCCCCATGCCAATCCGGAAAACGCCACCGTGATCTTCGCCAGCGTTTCAGTTTCAAGCTTGCGCATGGGTTGACAATCCTTTCGAGAACCATGCCACGGCGAGCCGGCCTCGCATAGGCTCAGGCTATTCCATGCGCGCGCGATCTGCTCAGCACATTGGCGCCGCAAAGCCCAGAGGCCGCGCCCGGGCGAAAAATATCAACAATTATTTTTGGCCCGCAGGTCCCCCGGCACAGCGCAGGCCGAGGCTTCCGGGCCGCTCCACACCCTGAAAACAGCCGTTCATCCGTATACTGACATATGCAAAACAATATTGATTTTGTTGTTTTTTGCGGGCCGCCGGAGTATTTAATCCGTATACAGACGAACACCCGCCTCTGCTGATCGTTTACAAATTATCAGGAAAAACGATTGATACACAACATGTTGACGGCATATTGCCGAATCACACAAACGGGTAGAAACACAGTCAAGAACAAGCGTGATGGTGGCAAATCCAAAGTTGCGGTTGTTCGATTTGTAAAAAGCCTGCGTTGTGGGGCATCAACAAACTTCAGGAGAAAACCAAATGGCTGCTAAGAAAGTCGCTAAGAAGGCCGCTAAGAAGCCGGCCAAGAAGGCCGTCAAGAAGGCCGTCAAGAAGAAGACCTAAGCTACGACAGCATATTTCTTCAGGACTGGACCCCGGATGGCTTCGCCTCCGGGGTCAGTTCTTTCAGGGCTATTGGTAGACGTGGATGGGCGCTCCCACTTTCACCAGCTTGTAAAGTTCCACGACATCGCTGTTCATCATGCGGATACAGCCCGAGGACACGGCCCCGCCGATTGAAGAGGCGTCATTGTTGCCATGGATGCGGTACATGGTGCCGCCGATATACAAGGCGCGGGCGCCCAGAGGATTGCCGGGTCCGCCTTCCATGACATCAGGAAGCATGTGGCCTTTTGCGGCCTCGCGCTCGATCATGGCCTCAGGCGGGCGCCAGGTTGGCCATTCCTGCTTGGCGACAATTTTGGCATTGCCGCTCCACTGGAAACCCTCGCGGCCCACGCCAACCGAATAACGCTTGGCCTTTTTGCCATCGAGCACATAGTAGAGGGCCCGCTCAGGCGTGCGCACCACGATGGTGCCGGGCGCATATCTGGCGGCCTCGCTCCATTTGACAACCTCAGCCGTCGTCTGGTCAGCGACCCTGCTGCCGGTCCTGGTTTTTACCACCCGCACGCGCGGCTCGCCAAACAAGCATTTGAAAAAGCCCCTGCAGCCCGAACGCGAAGCGATCTTTCGTTCAGCGCGCCGTTTTTCAAGCGCCAGAGCCGCCTTCTTGCGGGCCTCAGCCTTTTCCTTGAGATCAGCCTTGAGGCGCGCCTGCGCCTTGAGCGCGGCTGCCTTCTTCTTTTTGAGAGCCGCTGGCTCTTCCACACCGCTTTGTGCGCTGGTGCTGGCGGCGGCAGGCACCGCCACCAATACCGCCAGAGCAATCGCCAGCGCTGAAATCCATATCCGCATGTTTCACCCCGATCTTGTTTGCAGTCGCGAGATACCTAGCCAATCGGCAACGGTTCAGCAATGGGCAAGGCGCCTCAGCAAGGGCGATTCAGCAGGAAGTGAGGAATTTGCGATCTCTAGCGCAGCGATGCCCGCTTCCAGACAGGCCTTGGTGATTTCATAATGTGTTGAATTGGGTGAGGCCACCGTGACAAGATCGAGCTTGCCCTTCTCTCCCGCCAGCATCTCGCGCCAGTCGCCGTAACCCCTGATCCCAAGCCGCGCCGATTATCCTCTCACATTCACCCAGCGCCGCTCGGCATGGGAAACCCATGCGGCCTCTATCACCTCAGCCACCATCATGCCGTTGCGGAACGTGGGCCAGACGGGCTTTCCCGTGGCAATCGCTTGCAGAAAATCACGCGCCTCGATGATGATCTGGTCCTGATAACCGGTGCCATGCCCCGGCCCCAGGCAGAAAGGCTCGTAATCGCGGTGCAAGGGGCCAGTGAGAATTTTGGTGAAGCCCTGCCGGTCAGGCTTGGCGTCGCCCTTGTAAAGCCAGAGGGCGTTCTGGTCTTCCTGATCAAAGCGAATGGCGCCCTTGGCGCCGAAGATTTCATAGATGTAACCCATCTTCCGCCCCGTGGCGATGCGGCTGATGAACAGGGCCCCCATCGCCCCGCTGGCAAACCGGCACATGATCTGCGCCTGATCATCATTGGTGACAGCCACTGGCCCCTCCAGCGAGGGCCGCATTTTGTGAACCGTCTCGATATCGGCAATCAGCGATTCAATCGGGCCAGCCAGCGCCAGGCTCGCATTGATGATATGGGGGGAAAGATCACCCATGTTGCCATTGGCGCGGCCCCTGGTGCGCCAATCGGCTTCGAGGTCGGGATCGGCGAGAAAGTCCTCAGTGTGTTCGCCGCGAAAATAAGTGATGGCGCCGATCTCGCCTGCGTCCACAATCTCGCGGGCAAGCTGCGAGGCAGGCGTGCGGATGTAATTGAACCCCGTCATGTTGGCGCAGCCGCTGTTCTCGGCAGCCTCCACCATCTTGCGGCATTCAGCGAGATCCAGCCCCAAAGGCTTCTCGCACAAAACATGCTTGCCCCGCGCCAAGGCAGCAAGAGCGATCTCACAATGGGTATCCTGCGGGCTGGCGATGATCACCGCTTCCACGCCCGGGTCATCCACCAGCGCCCGCCAGTCATCGGTGGACCGCGCAAAGCCAAAGGCCCGCGCTTTCTCGGCAGCCCCCTTTTCTGTCGTCGTGCAGATCACCTCAAGGCTGGGGCGGAGCCTGGTATCAAACACCGCCCCCACCGCCGCCATGGCCAC
>JANOTU010000675.1:0-1811 GCA_031416515.1 Hyphomicrobiales bacterium | reverse complement strand
AGCCGGTTGAGCCGCTTCCCTGGGGTAAAGTGAACCAGCGGGTCGCACCGCCGGAGGCTGCGCAATGATGGCCAAATCGCTGACCCTGCTTTTGCCTGTTGCGCTGCTGGGGGCTTGCGCGCAATTCTCAGTCGATGGCGGAATGGCGCCGGTTTCCAGCAATGTCTCGCTCGCGCTTGGCAAAGACACCGTCAAGATCAGCTCCGCCGCCGATGAGAGCCGGGTGGCGGCGCAGGTTTCCGCCCTTCTCGCCAAGACACTCACCCCTGACAGCGCCGTTCAGATCGCGCTGCTCAACAACCGCGGCCTGCAGGCCGAATACAACAGCCTCGGTGTTTCGGAAGCCGACTTTGTCGAGGCGACGCTGCCGCCGATTGCGCCGTCCATCATTCTCGAACGGGCGCTGTCGAACTGGGAGTTCAGCATCGAGCGCCGCCTGGCCGTGGGCTTGATTCAACTCGCCACATGGCCAACGAACAAGAAAATCGCCAAGACCGAGTTCCGCGCGGCGCAATACCGCGCCACTGAAGCCACTTTCCGCACGGCCGCCGCCACCAGGCGGGCTTTTTTCGTGGCCTTGGCCGCCAAGCAGCGCGTGGCATTCCTGGAGCGCGCCCGCGCCACCGCTTCCATCGCCGCCAAGCTCACGGTGAAACAGGGCGAGACGGGGGCCGCGTCCAGAATATCGCAAGCCCGCGCTGTCTCTTTCTACGCCGAGGTGGCGGCGGATCTGGCGCAGGCGAGGCTCGATCTGGACCGTGCGCGCGAGGCGCTCACCCGCGAGCTCGGCCTCTGGAAAGCCAACACCAGCTTCCGCCTGCCGGATGCCTTGCCGAAATTGCCGAAGATCAGGACCGTCAACCAGGTTGAGCAAGAGGCTGTCTCCACGCGGGTGGACCTGATCGCGGCGCGTCTCGATCTCGATGTCACGGCGCGGCGGCTGGGCCTGACCAACGCGACCCGCTACGTATCGCTGCTTGAACTGACCGGCATATCCAGGACCACCTGGACGCGCGAGGGCGGCTCAACCAGCAAATCCAGCGCGCGCAGCCTTGAGCTTGTGGTGGAGATCCCGATTTTCGATTTCGGCGAGACCCGCAAGCGCCGCGCGGCGGAAACCTACATGCAGTCGGTCAATCTCCTGGTGGAACTGGCGGTGAATGTGAGATCGCAGGCGCGCGAGGCCTACACGGCCTACCGCGCCACTTACGACATCGCCAGGCAGTATCAGGACAATGTGATTCCGCTGCGCAACATCATCGATGAGCAGACGCTGCTTGAATACAACGGCATGCTTGTCGATGTGTATGAGTTGCTCAACTCGGCCCGCGACAGCCTCGAAGGCAACATCGCCGCCATTGAGGCAGCCCGCGACTTCTTCATCGCCCAGGTCGATTTTCAGGCCGCCCTCATCGGCGGCGCACAAAAACAGGAGTAATGTCATGAGCTTTTCACGAAGATCATTTCTTGGCGCCACAGCGATGGTCAGCGCCGGTGTGGTGTCAGGCCGCGTTCAGGCGGCGTCCATTCCAGAAGCGGCGACCATGACGGAAGCCATCATGCAGCCGCCGCTGGTGCCAACCACCGGTCCGGACTACAATCCTGTTGTTACCCTCAATGGCTGGACCCTGCCATGGCGCATGAATGGTGAGTGGAAGGAGTTTCACCTCGTGGCCGAGCCCGTTGTGCGGCAATTGTCGCCGGGGATGGTGGGCCATCTCTGGGGCTACAACGGCCAGTCGCCGGGCCCCACCATTGAAGCCGTGGAAGGCGACAAGGTGCGGATTTTCGTCACCAACAAGCTGCCCGAG
>JANOTU010000674.1:0-4351 GCA_031416515.1 Hyphomicrobiales bacterium | reverse complement strand
CGCTTTCCGGCCTGGGCCTTCGCCAACAATCACCTTGCTGCCGGGTAAGTCCAGCTTCAGGAAGGCCTCGATGTTTTTGTCGGCGACAATGCGCCCGGCATAGAGGATGATGGGTCGCGGCAAATCAAGATAGTCGCGTGGTTGCGGATTGAATAGCCCGTGGTCAACGCCGCGCGTCCATGTTTTCACGGCGGAAAAACCGCGCTGCTCAAGCAATCTGGCAATGCTCGGTGTCGGCACCATCACGGCGCGCGAAGGCTTGTGGAAATGGCGCAGAACCGCCCAAACCGCAGCTCCAACGCCCGGAATCGCAACGTGCCCGGCGGCGTACTCGGCAAAGCGGGTGTGGAAACTGGTAGTGAAGGGCAATCCCCGTGTGAGGCAAGCCCGCCTCGCGGCCCAGCCCAGCGGGCCTTCGGTTGCAATATGAATGGCTTCAGGTTTCGCGGCATCAATTTCGCGGCCAATTCCCGCCGCGCCGACCAGACTCACCTCAATTTCGGGATAGGACGGCAGCCGCCAAACTTTGCGCCCCTCCGGTGTCAGGAAGAGCACCTCATGGCCAAACCTGCGGAGCTCTCGTCCAACACTTGTGATGGTCCGGACAACGCCATTAACCTGTGGCGGCCAGGCGTCGGTCACGATCACTATGCGCATCGGTGAGGGCCTCCAATGGAAAAAGCTTGCGGGCGTGCCATTCAATGATTTCGAAGCGGCCATCAAAATGTTCAACCAGCGCTGAACAGCTTTCCACCCAGTCGCCATCATTAAGATAGTGTATGCCGCTGATCATGCGGTTCTCGGGCGTGTGGATATGGCCGCAGATCACGCCTTTGCAGTTGCGGCTCAAGGCCTCGCACACCACCGCATCCTCGAATCTCGAAATGAATGCGACCGCCTTCTTCACGCGGAGCTTGAGATAGGCTGAGAGCGACCAGCGGCCATAGCCGAGCAGGCGCCGCATGGCGTTCACCAGGCCGTTGAGCTGCATGATGCGCTCGTAGGCCCAGTCGCCAAGCTTGGCCAGCCAGGGCGCAAAGTACACCACATTGTCAAACTTGTCGCCGTGGATCACCAGGTAGCGGAGGCCGGTCGCTGTCTTGTGGACCGCGTCGCGCATGATTGCCACCCGGCCAAAGCGATGGCCGACAAAATCGCGGAACAGCTCATCATGATTACCAGGAATGAATACAACTTTGGTGCCCTTGCGGGCCTTGCGCAGAATCTTCTGGATCACGTCATTGTGCATCTGGTCCCACAGCCATTTCTGGCGCAGCGACCAGCCGTCGATAATGTCGCCCACAAGGTAGAGCTGCTCGCTTTCGGTTTGTTTCAGGAAATCAAGCAGGACCGAAGTTTGCGCCCGCTGGGTTCCCAAATGCACATCCGAAATGAAAATGGCGCGGTAGCGCAAGTGTGGCGGCGCGTCTGCCTTCATGTTTTTTTCAGCGGGCGAATCATGCCTGCTTTTCGCCCCGGCCTGTGAAGGTTCAATGACGATCACCGTAACACACCTGTCACATCCGCGGCCTAAACGCATGATTCTAATCATCGGGAAGGGCCAACCAGCAGTGACCAAACCAGACACCGCCAAATTGTTGGGCCAGGCGCTTCACCGCAATCACCGCTTCAGCCCAGCGGGCATGCTGGAGCGCGTCTTCACCTTCGCGTTTCGCGGCCTGGTCTATCCGCAGATATGGGAAGATCCAGCCGTTGATCTGGCTGCCATGGAAATCGAGCCGCATCACCACATCGTCGCCATCGCCTCAGGCGGTTGCAATGTGCTGAGCTATCTCACCGCTTCGCCGGCGCGCATCACTGCTGTAGATCTCAACCGCGCCCATGTGGCGCTGACGCGCCTGAAACTCGCGGGCCTTGCGGCGCTGCCGGGCTGGGCTGAGTTTTACCGCTTCTTTGGCGAGGCCAATGATCGTCAGAACCTGCGCGATTACGAACACTATCTCCGTCCCCTGATTGATGCTGAAACCGCGCGCTACTGGGAGGGCCGCGACTGGACAGGGGCCGCGCGGCTTCGTGGTTTCAAAACCAACATCTATCGCAAGGGCCTGCTTGGCCGTTTCATCGGACTTGGCCATTTGCTGGCGCGCGCCTATGGGCGTGATCTCAAGCTTTTCCTTGATTGCCGTTCGGTGCAGGAGCAGCGCGATTATTTCAACCGCGAGATAACGCCGTTGTTCAGCAAGCCATTGGTGCGCTGGATGACAAATCAAAAACTCTCGCTTTATGGCCTTGGCATTCCGCCCGCGCAATATGAGGCGCTGGCCGGTGGCGCTTCAATGTCATCGGTCCTGCATGCGCGTCTGGAGCGGCTGAGCTGTGAATTCCCCTTGCGCGAAAATTATTTCGCCTGGCAGGCCTTTGGCCGCGCCTATGCGCCCGGCGCCTCCGGGCCGCTGCCGCCCTATCTTCAGGAGAAGCAATTCGCCAGACTGCGAAATCTCGCCAGCCGTGTCAGTGTCACCCAGATCGCGCTCACCGATGCCCTGGCGGCCCTGCCTGCCCGCAGCGTGGACCGCTTCGTGCTGCTCGACGCCCAGGACTGGATGACGGACGCCCAACTCAACGAACTCTGGAATGCCATCACCTGCGCCGCGACACCAGGCGCCCGCGTCATTTTCCGCACCGCCGGGGTCGATACCATCCTGCCGGGCCGGGTGGCGGATGTGGTTCTGTCGCAGTGGCGCTATCTCGCTGATTTCTCAGCTGCGCTGGGCGCGCGTGACCGCTCGTCGATCTATGGCGGTTTTCATGTCTATCAATTCGCTGGCTGAGCAGGGCGACGCGATGGACCGGATGTACCGGTTCCAACGCCACATCTATGACGCCAGCCGCCGTTATTATCTTCTTGGCCGGGAAGAACTGCTTGACCGCCTGAAACCTCCGGGCGGCGGATCGGTCCTCGAGATCGGTTGTGGCACGGGCCGCAATCTTGTTGGCGTGGCTGCGCGCTTTCCGCACACCCGGCTGTTTGGCATCGACATTTCCCAGGAAATGCTGAAATCCGCCAGCACCGCCTTGAACAAGGCGGGTTGCAGCGACCGTGTGCGGCTGGCTTGCGCTGACGCCACGGATTTCAACCCTTTGTCACTGCTTGGCCAGCAGCATTTTGACCGCATCTATTTTTCCTACACGCTCTCAATGATACCGGACTGGCAAAAGGCCCTGCGGCATGCCCAAGCACTTTTGTCCCCCGCAGGTGAACTGCATGTTGTTGATTTCGGCCAATGCGAAGGTCTGCCGGTGGTCTTCAAGCATCTGCTGTTTCGCTGGCTCAAGCAGTTTCATGTGACCCCGCGCGCCACCCTTGAAAAAGAATGCGCCCAACTGAACCCCGCCGCGCAGTTTGACAGCATGTACCGCGGCTACGCATGGCGGTGCGCGCTCTCCTAAGGACTTGTAAGAAAATAAGTGACTCGATGCGAAACGAACCACTACTCCACGACCGTCATCCCAGCGAAAGCTGGGAACCAGCTTGCAGCTTGAACAGGCCTTGATTATCAAAGCTCCGTAGCGCTGAAAGCTGGATGCCAGCTTTCGCTGGCATGACGAACCGGGGAGAGAGCCGCCTCGACTCGGAGCTGTTATTTCCTGACAGCCTCTAACGATGCCGCGCCATCAGCTTTCGCACGACAATCGGCAAGGCAATTGAGGTGATCAGCAGCCCGCCGAGAATGACGCTGATGACGATGCCCGGTACGTTGATGAGCGACAGGCCGAAGATGGTAAGGCCGATCACGAAGACGGCCAGCGTGACACCGGTGATGGTGCCCGATCCCCCGGCGATGGAAACGCCCCCCAGGATCACCATGGTGATCACCTCAAGCTCCCAGCCCATGGCGATGTTGGGGCGCGTGGAACCAATGCGCGCGGTGAGCAACACGGCGGCGACGCCGGCAAGAAGGCCGGTCAGCGCAAACAGCCAGAACTTGATGCGCTCCACCGCAATGCCGGAAAAGCGCGCCGCCACCGGGTTGTTGCCCATGGCATAGAGCTTGCGGCCAAGCGCTGAGCGGTGCAGCACAGCCGCGAACACCACCGCCAGAATGAGGAACAGCGCGAAGGAGTAGGGGATGGGCGGCCACTTGATCAGATAGCCCTGGCCGAGTGTGGCGAAGCTTGCCGGATATTTGGTGATCGCCTGATCCCCCAGCACCACTTGGGCCACGCCCCGGAACAGCGACATGGTGCCGATGGTGACAACGATGGAGGGAAGACCGATGCGGGTCACCAGATAACCATTGAAAGCCCCACAGGCCAGACCCACGGCAAGGCCAATGAAAATGATGGGCACCGTTCCAGCGCCGCCTTGCGCCGCCAGTCCCATGGCCAG
>JANOTU010000673.1:0-5035 GCA_031416515.1 Hyphomicrobiales bacterium | reverse complement strand
CTTCGCGCCACCTCCCCCGCAACGGGGGGAGGAAAGAAAGGACATCGCGCCATGACCAAATCCGCCCTTGCCGCCATCCGCACGCAAGTCATGTGGAACCGCCTCATCGCTGTTGTCGAAGAGCAGGCGCAAACCCTGCTCCGCACCGCCTTTGGCACCATCACCCGCGAGGCTGGCGATTTGTCCGCCGGGGTCTATGATCCCCAGGGCCGCATGATCGCCCAGGCCATGACCGGCACACCGGGCCATGTGAACACCATGGCCACGGCGGTGGCGCATTTCTTCAAGCATTTCCCGCAAAGCGCGATGAAGCCGGGCGATGTCTATGTCACCAATGACCCCTGGTTCGGCACCGGACATCTCTTCGACTATGTGATGATGACGCCGGTGTTTCTGGGAAAGAAGCTGGTGGCGTTTTTTGCCTCCACCTGCCATGTGATCGACGTGGGTGGGGTTGGCATGTCGGCCAAGGCCAACTCGTCTTTCGAGGAAGGAACCCTTATTCCGCATCTGAAGATGCGCAAGGAAGGCAAGCTCAATGAAGAGCTGATCAGCATCATCCTTGCGAATTCGCGCAACCCCGTGGAAGTGCGCGGCGATCTTCTTTCGCTGATCAGCGCCAACGACACAGGTGCCAGGCGTCTCATCGCCATGATGCAGGAATTCAAGCTGAACTCGATTGAACCTCTGGCCAAACATATTCTCACCCAATCTGAAAAGGGTGCCCGCGAGGCAATCGGAGCACTTCCCGATGGCGAATGGTCATATGTCATGCCGCTGGACGGCTATGAGCGGCCCATCACCATAAACGCCAAACTCACCATCGCCCGGGGAAAGATCACCATTGATTTCTCCGGCTCCAGCCCAGCCTCGATCTACGGCATCAATAGCCCGCGCACGTACACCCATGCTTATTCCGTGTTCGGACTAAAGGCCGTGATAGCACCCCATGTGCCCAACAATATTGGCTCGCTCTCGTGCTTTGATCTGGTGACGGAAGCGGGCACCTGCGTTGATCCAACCCGGCCCTCGCCGGTGACAGCGCGCCATGTCATCGGCCAGATGCTGGCGGACGCCGTGTTCGGCTGCCTTGCGCAAGCGCTGCCCGGAAAAGTGCAGGCCGAAAGTGCGGGCTCCATCTGGATTCTGGGCCTGAACAGCGCCCATGGCCGCGTCGCACCGCATGAGCTGGCGGGCTCGGCAGCCTTCGGCGTCATCAACATTGGCCTCGGGGGCGCAGGCGGCAGGCCCGGCAAGGACGGGCTGGCGACCACGGCGTTTCCGTCAGGGGTGGGAACCATCCCAATTGAAGTCACCGAGACGCAATGCCCGCTCTATTTCAAGCACAAGGAATATCTGGCTGACTCCGGCGGCGCTGGCGAATGGCGAGGCGGTCTTGCACAGATGATCGAAATCGCCAACCGCGAGAACTCCCCCTTCACCATTTCCGCGGCCACATTTGACCGCATCCACAATCCGGCCCAGGGGCGCGATGGCGGCCACCCCGGCGCCAAAGGTGTGGCGCGTTTCGGCTCAGGCAAGCTTATCCCCGACAAGGGCATCCATGTGGTGGCGGCGGGCGACAGCCTCATCGTCGAACTCCCCGGCGGCGGCGGCTTTGGCGATCCGCTGAAGCGGCAACGGCGATTGGTCGAGACTGATCTGGCCGCTGGCCTGATCAGCAGCGACCGCGCGCGCGCAGACTATGGCTATGAGCCAGCGTGACTGGCCAGTCGCACATTGCCTCGATCATCTCGGGTCACCTGACCATGGCCTTGTAGATGCTGACGCGCTCACGCTCCGCAAGATCTCGCTCGCCATCGAAATAAGCCTGCATCATTTCCGCATCCTGTTCACCTGAAAACGCTCCGTGAACTGACAATGAAGCGATATCCCACATGGGATCGCACAGTCCGGCATACTCCCAATCCACGATCCACATGCGCAGCCCGGTGCTGAGAAAATCCTCGCAGCGGGGATCGCAGTGACATGGAACAAGCGCCGCACCCTTGAGGTGGGGCGCCAGCTTTGCAAGGAGCTCCGGCCGGGGCTCAAGCTTCACATCCGATTGATGCAGCTGGCGCAGCAACAGGGCCGCGCGCGAGGGCGCGTCGGCGATGGTTTTAAAGCTTTGCGGCGTCATGGTGACGGCGTCATCGACCAAACGTGTGACCATGACACCGGTTGCTGGATCGAAGTGAACAACATCAGGAGCAATGCCGAGCTTCGCCGCCGTCCGCGCCGCAATCGCTTCATGGGCGCGGTTGATTTTGTTTCCCGGAATGCGCAGCGCATATTGCTCGCCGCCATGATCGACGCGGAACACCATGTTGTTGACGCCGCCAAGCCGTGTGACCACAATCTCGCTGTCATCAAGGCACCAGAACAGTTTCAGCTCCCGCAGGATTTCACGGGCCTCTGAGATATCCTCGCTCATGATTTCACTTTCGTGTTTGCCGGATCATAGAGTGGTTCAAGATGGACATGGGCTTTGACTGTCTCCTGCGCCACGACCAGCTCGTAGCTGCCCTCGCGGATATAGTTCTCGGTGACACCGCTGGCATTGCGGATATAACCATAGCCGATTGGCCTCCCCACCGTATAGCCGTAGCCGCCGCTGGTGAGATAGCCTGCGAATTTGCCGTCACGAAGAACGGTCTCTCGGCCTGCCAGAACAATATCTTCGCGCGTTGTTGTAAAGCCCGCCAGCATCTTGGTGAGGGGTGCTGCGGATATTTTCTCGCAAGCGTCGCGGCCAAGGAAGGGTTGGTTCGATTTCAACTTCACCGCCCAGCCGAGGCCAGCATGGAAGGGCGTGTCATTGGCTGTGATGTCAGAGCCCCAGGCGCGGTAGGCTTTTTCCAGCCGCAGCGATTCAAGCGCGCGGTAGCCCACAGGGGTGATGTCTTTTTGCATCAGCGCATCAAAAACATCGCCGATGGCGCCGATGGGAATGTGCAATTCCCAGCCCAGCTCGCCCACATAGGTGATCCGCATGGCGCGGAGCTTGCATCCGGCGATTTCAATCTCGCGGATGTCGCCAAATTTGAATGCCGCATTCGACATGTCAGTGTCGGTGACTGACTGAATGATCTGGCGGGATTTTGGACCCATGACCGAGAGCGTGCCCCACGCCTCGGTGATGTCGGTGAGTTCCGCATCAAGACCCGGCTTGATGTGATCCTTGATCCACGCGAAATCATGGGTGCGAAACCCTGTGCCGGTGACGATGTAGAACTTATCCTCTGCCAGCCGCGCCACCGTCAAATCGCACTCAATGCCGCCGCGCGAATTCAGCATCTGCGTATAGGTGAGTTTGCCGGATGCTCGGGCAACAGTATTGGCGCAAATCCACGACAGGGCTTCGGCGGCGTCTTTCCCCCTCATCTCATATTTGGCAAAGGAAGATTGATCGAAAATGCCAACGCCCTCGCGCACCGCTTTGTGTTCAGCGCCCACGCCCGCGAACCAGTTCTGACGGCCCATGGCATAAATATCATCCGGCCCAAACCAATTGGGCCGCTCCCAGCCGAGCTTGGAGCCGAAATTGGCGCCCAGCTTTTTCAGGCGTGTATAGAGTGGGGACACAATGCGCGGTCGGCCGCTCTGATATTCTTCATGCGGGTAGCCGACGGTATAGTGCTTGCCATAGGCCTCTAATGTGCGGTCACATGTCCATTGCCGGTCCCTGTGCAAATCGGAAAAGCGGCGAATATCCACCACCCATAAATCCATTGGCGCTTCGCCCGCTACCGCCCATTGCGCCAGCGCCCAGCCAGCACCGCCGCCCGATGCGATGCCAAAAGCGTTGAAACCAGCCCCCACATAGAAATTCTTGAGTTCCGGCGCGGCCCCCAGAATGAAATTGCCATCGGGGGTGAAACTCTCCGGCCCATTGATCATTTTCTTGATGCCAGCCGTTTCAAGCGCTGGCACGCGCGTCAATGCCTGGCCCATATGTTGCTCGAAATGGTCCCAGTCATCCTCAAACAACTGGAATTCAAAATCACCCGGCACATCGCCTTGTGTCCACGCCACAGGGTTCGGCTCATAACCCCCAAACACCAGCCCGCCCACTTCCTCCTTGAAATAAGTGCGTCGGTCAGGATCGCGCAAGGTCGGCGCATCAGCGCTGAGGCCGTTGATCTTCTCGGTGATCACATATTGATGCTTCACCGGTTGCAAGGGAACACTCACACCCGCCATGGCCCCAATCTGTCGCGCCCACTGCCCGCCGCAATTGATCACGGTCTCGCAGGTGATGGTGCCTTGGCTTGTGTGAACCGCTGTCACGCGGCCTTCGGCTATCTCAAATCCGGTGACCCGCGTTCCTTCAACAATTCTTGCCCCGTGCATCCGGGCACCCTTGGCGAGTGATTGCGCGATGTCAGAAGGGGAGGCCTGCCCGTCCGTGGGCAGCCAGCTTGCACCCACCAGATCATCGACATTCATCAGCGGCCACATTTTCTTGACCTCCGATGGCGAGACCAGATGCAGCTCCATGCCAAAGCTCTGTGCTGTGGTGGCGAGGCGCTTGTACTCGGTCCAGCGGTCTTGATTTGTGGCGAGGCGCAAGCAGCCCGTCATCTTCCAGCCGGTGGCCAGCCCGGTTTCCAGATCAAGCTTCTTGTAGAGATCGACCGAATATTTCAAAACTTGGGTGATCGAAGCCGAAGACCGCAACTGCCCCACCAGCCCCGCCGCATGCCAGGTTGATCCCGATGTCAGCTTGTTTTGCTCAAGCAAAACCACATCCGCCTTGTGATCCCGCGCCAGATGATAGGCCGTGGAACAGCCGATGATGCCGCCGCCAATGACAATGAATTGCGCGTGCGCGGGAAGTGTCATGGCTGTTTTTCCTCCCCCCTTGCGGGGGAGGTGGCGCGAAGCGCCGGAGGGGGCCTTGCCGCGAGTCCCCATATCCTCTTGCCAGGCCCCCCTCCGTCATGCGTGCCGCATGACACCTCCCCCGCCACGGGGGGAGGAAATTGTCGGAGGGTGCCCTGATTGTTCTCCTTGTCAACTTTGACAGCGT
>JANOTU010000672.1:0-1947 GCA_031416515.1 Hyphomicrobiales bacterium | reverse complement strand
GGCAGCTTGGCGATCATCCGGTGCGAGGCGACCTCGCGCTGGCGAGGGTCATTGATGTCGGTCGAGTCATGATAAAACGCCGACATGGCGCCCACCACCGCGACCATCACCGCCATCGGGTGCGCATCGCGGCGAAAGCCCTGATAGAAGCGGGCCATCTGCTCGTGGATCATGGTGTGATGGGTAATGGCGTGCTCAAACTCGCGGCGCTGCGAGGGTGTTGGCAGATTGCCATGATAGAGCAGGTAGCAGGTCTCGATGAAATCACCCTGCTCAGCCAGTTGCTCGATAGGATAACCCCGGTAGAGGAGAACGCCCTCATCGCCATCGATATAGGTGATCTTGGATTCGCACGACGCGGTTGAGGTGTAGCCCGGATCGTAAGTGAAAACCTTGGCCGTGCTGTAGAGCTTGGTGATGTCCACCACATCAGGACCAACGGAGCCGGATTTCATCGGCAAATCCAGTGTCGTATCACCGATCTTCAGGGTCGCCGTCTTGCCTGTCTCCGCCATGCTGGTCTCCCAAGTTCTGTTAATAGACTATCGCACCGCGATAAAAAAAGGTCAACTATACTGTCGTATTCAGGTTTCCGTTGGTGGAACTCTCTTCTTACTAGCTACTCCAAGGCTGCGCGTGGCTTCGAGAACCCAAAACGGACATGGCTTGAATACCCTCATCTCCAAGGGGCCGCCATCCCGGGTTTGCGCTTCCAGGACAGGGCGCAGTGCCGACTTGGTTCCTGCAATGCCAACCGCACTGTTGTCAAACACAACAGTCCTGTCGCAAACCTTCATCGCCTCCGGGAGCAGCGATATCGATCTGGCATGACGGGATATTATTTTGTCCACCGGCACGTCGTGTCCTCCCAATGCCACACGGGCTCGCACGCGCTCAATATTCAACTGGGGATCACAGGTTGCGACAAAGAATAGTGTCACCTGGTAGCCTTCAGCCTTTGCCCGCCTCATAAACTCGATCTTGCTGGGATGCGACATGACTGTCTCGAAGGAGAAATCAACTCTCCACACCAGGCATTGCTCGCGCAATTGTTCCGCCAGTCTTTGGGCCTCCCGCGCTCCGCTTTCCTCTGAAAGGAAATTGTCCCGTGCGATGTTGTCGGCATTGATATAGCGGCCAAACGTTGCGCCATTTTCAATCAGATAGTCGGTGAGGGTGGATTTTCCTGAGCCATTGGGGCCAGCGATGACGGTCAGGCGCAATTGACTCAAGAGGCGGCCTGTTTCCGGTCTCGTGAAATGTGATCCGGTGGGCTGCGGAGCGGCATTTCCATATTCTCATCCGCTGTTTCGGCATCGCGCCCCGTCACAGCTACACCTTTTTTCCATGCGGCCCTGACAGCTCCAGCCGCCGCCTCGCGTCCGGCATGCGCCAGTTCTTCAATCGACAATTCGAACGGTGTTTTCGCCATAGCGCAAGTTACCATGTTCAAGGCTGGCGGCGCCAGAGGAAATCATGGCGCCTCAAATCCTTAACTTCCAGCTTGGTCCCGCAGCCGGGCCAGGCTTTCCTCCTGGCCTAAAACCTCCAGCACATCGAAAATGCCAGGCGAGACATTGGTGCCGGTCAGTGCAGCGCGCAGGGGTTGGGCGAGTTTGCCGAGTTTTGCGCCAGTGGATTCAGCGCGCGCCTTGACGGCGGCCTCCAGCGCGGCGGCAGTCCAGCCGCCAGCGTCCCTCAATACCGGGATCAGGTCTTTGAGCGTTGCGGCACCGCCATCGGCCATGATCTGATGTGCCTTCTCGTCCATTGCAAGGGGGCGGGCGGCGAAGAGGAACTGGGTGCTTTTCATCAGTTCAAGGAGGGTTTTGGCGCGCTCCTTCAGGCCGGGCATGGCTTTGAGGAGTTTGGTTGTCATGACGTCATCAATTTTTGCCAGCATGGGCTTTCCGCCTTCGACATGCGGCAGGAAATTCAGGAATTGCC
>JANOTU010000671.1:0-2059 GCA_031416515.1 Hyphomicrobiales bacterium | reverse complement strand
AGTCCATTTGGCGCCCTCCGTTGGACTATGCTCCACCCACTTTGCCGACTCGACCTTCACCAGCGATGCGACATTCCGGGTCTGGTGAAGTTTGAAGAAATCGGCACCGCCCGATCCCTCCGCAAGGAGGAGCACCACATCCTCGAGTACACCGGGGAAGACACGCTCCTCGAAGGCAATTAGTCGAACCGCTCCAAAGCGTCGCAAAAGGTACGCCCGTACAGTACTGGCATACCCCACACTCAAGAGCTCCGCTGGAAGCACGAGAGCCAGCCTTCCATCCGGCGCCAAATGATCCGCCGCGTGCAGAACGAAAGCTGCCCAGGAGCTGGCCAATCCAGAGATTCTGACCCCAAGGGCCAACGCAAGCTCCTGACTTCGCGCGCGCGCGCGGCCGCTAAAATTTTGGTAGCGAACATACGGAGGGTTTCCCAGCACGACATCGTACTTGTGCTGGGTGTCGACGTCGAAAAAATCGCTAACGTCAATGCGAGATGAAAGTCCCGCCTCCCCCAGCGTTGCTGCGGCGGCGACGGCGGAGTCCGCATGTATTTCTACCCCGTGCAGCTGGTTGGCCTTTGGCGCCACTCCACCGCCTAGCGCCATAAGCCGCAAACCGGCTTGCTGCAGGAAAATCGCCTCTCCACAAGACGGCTCGAGCACGCGATCTCGAGGATCTCTTACCGCCCAGCCAGCCATGTAGGCGGCAAGGTCAGCGGGTGTGAAAAACGCCCCGCGTGCCTTTCTTTGAGGTGCGCTATCGATGCTCATGGTGTCCCCGGACGCTCGCGAATGTACCTGATTTGTTCCAACATGGCAACGTGCTTCAGCCCAACAGGTGAACAGGAACTGAGCTGGAGGATATCGAGGAGGTCAGGGCTGCTACCTGCGTGTTCGGCAGGATTTGACGCTGCCCTTGGCGCTGTTGGCGCGCACCATATTGAGAGGGGCGGCGTTGCAGGCGCGAAACGCCTCAAGAGATAACTCTGGCATTGACAGGAGGCGATCGGTAGATGACACTTAAGACATCACTTAAGTGAAAAGTTTTGTCTTGTCATGTCGCAACCGGCCTCCTCGTTCGTCGTATCGATGAGCCTCGCAAGAAACGCCCAGGAATGACGCGAGTCCCGGCCAACGCGAGCGCCCTGCCTGCGCAATTGTCGCATTCACGCCACGCGATATCGGCTATAACCCCCCGCCAAAGCCCTTTGGCATTGCTCCTTGCAACTTTTCTTTCCACCGAACGAGTCGCCCAATGACCTCCGAAGCCGCCAGCACTGTCACCGGGCTCGAGGCCACGCAGACCGACACCAGCGTCGCCGCGCGCAACCGGCTGGTGATCAACCTGCTGCTGGTCTCCGCCTTCGTCGTCATTCTCAACGAGACGATCATGGCCGTCGCCATCCCTCCGATCATGGCGAGCCTCGGCGTTCCGGCGAGCGCCGCGCAGTGGCTGACCACGGCGTTCCTGTTGACCATGGCGGTGGTGATTCCGATTACCGGCTTCCTGCTGCAACGGATCAACACGCGGCCGATCTTTATCCTCGCCATGAGCCTGTTTTGCGCCGGCACGCTGCTGGCGACGGTCGCGCCGGGGCTTGAAGTGCTTGTGCTCGCCCGCGTCGTCCAGGCCTCGGGTACCGCGATCATGATGCCGCTGCTGATGACCACGGTGATGACGCTGGTGCCGCCCGCATCGCGCGGCAAGACCATGGGCAACATTTCCATCGTCATGTCGGTGGCGCCCGCCATCGGGCCAACGATTTCCGGCCTCATCCTTTCCGTGCTCGACTGGCGCTTTCTGTTCATCCTGGTGCTGCCCATTGCGCTCGGCGCGCTCTGGCTCGGCTACCGCCGCATCGTCAACGTCACCACGCCGCGCTACGCCCCGCTTGACATCGCCTCGGTGATCATCTCGGCCCTCGCCTTCGGCGGCGTGGTCTATGGCCTCAGCAGCCTCGGCGTGCCCGCCGGGGCCGGTACAATTCCATCATGGATACCCCTCGCAGTGGGCGTGGTCGCCATGGCGATCTTCGTCTGGCGGCAGCTGCTGCTGCAG
>JANOTU010000670.1:0-2607 GCA_031416515.1 Hyphomicrobiales bacterium | reverse complement strand
CGCATGGAAAGCGGCGCGCGCGGCGGTCGGAGCCCGCAAGCGCTTCTTCGAGGAGTTGCGCTCCATCACCACCTATCTGGTGTTCCCGAATTGGCCCGTGCTGATCGAGACCCTGATCACGGGCAAGCCGCCGCCCACTGTCCTCAGCGGCTGACCCCGGCCCGGTCAACCGCAAAATCACTTCGCCAAAAACGCATATTCACCCTAATTCATCACCAAAGTAGTCACATTGAGAATTGCTGGATTTTAATGGCATTATTTGAATAAATGGTATATTGCTGTAAAATGGCAAAACAACCGAAAACTTCCAAATCCTCAGATGCGCATGGCTTCTCTGAAGCTGCCGCGCAACCCTTGGCCCCGGATGCATCAGAAGAGGGCCGCTGGGTGCTTTATATCGCGCCCAATGGCCGTGTGCTGATTCCCGCAGCGGCCCGCGCGGCGATGCAGCTTGGCGAATTGGGCAAGGTCACGGCCGTGCTGGAAAACGGCGAGTTGCGGCTTATCTCGCCATTGGTGGCAGTCGGCAGGGCGCAGGCATTGATAAGGAAATTGGACAAGGGCACCGGCTCTGCGGTTGACGAACTGATCGCCGAACGCCGCGCTTGGGCATTGAAGGAGTGAGCGTTGTCATCGATTCCTCCGCGCTTCTCGCTGTGTTGTGGTCGGAACCAGGTTTTGATCTCGTTATGGAATCTTTGGAAGGAGCGAAAATCAGTGCGGTCAATTTTGCGGAAGTAAGCTCCAAACTGGTCGACCGCGAAGCCACCAGTGAAGAACTCCGCCGGATAATCAAGAATTTTTCTATTGAGGTTATCGCATTTGATGAAACCCAAGCGATTATGGTTGGGAATTTGCGCAAAGCCACGCGCAGCCAAGGTCTTTCAATCGGTGATCGGGCCTGCATTGGCCTGGCCATTGCCGAAGGGGCCACAGTCCTCACCGCTGATCGGGCCTGGGCCAAGCTTGATCTTGGTGTTGAGATCACCTTGATCCGATGAACGAACTGCTCACCCCAGACGACATGCGCCGGGCTGATGAGCTCTCAGGACTGCCGCTTGCCACACTCATCGAAACCGCTGGGCGCTGCGTGGCCGAAGAAATTATCCGGCGCTACGGCGCACGGCCCGCGGTGGTGGCCTGCGGGCCGGGAAACAACGGCGCTGACGGGCAGGTTGTGGCGCGCTATCTCAAAGCTTGGGGTTGGCCGGTGCGGGTAGGGACTGATTTCAAGGGTGCGGAGCTTATTGTCGACGCATTGTTCGGCGCAGGCCTGTCCCGGGATTTTCCGGCTGACATGGCCGCCGTTATCAATGGGGCAGGGGTGCCGGTTGTCAGCATTGATGTGCCCTCTGGCCTGGACGGCGCCACGGGGCAGCCGCGAGGGGCCTGCGTCAAGGCCGATGTTACCGTGACTTTCTTTCGCAAAAAACCGGGCCATATACTGATGCCTGGGCGCGCCTTGTGTGGTGAACTGATCGTGGCGGATATTGGCATTCCCGTGCTGGTGCTGGATGAAATCCAGCCGAAGTTTACCGAAAACAGCAAGCCCACCTTGCCCATGGTCGCCGCCACCAGTCATAAGTATACGCGCGGCCACGCAGTCATCGTGTCAGGCGGTCCGCTCAACACCGGGGCCGCAAGGCTTTCGGCAATGGCGGCGCTGCGCACTGGCGCTGGGCTGGTGACGATTTCAGGAACACGCGAAGCCCTCGCGGTTCATGCAAACCATGTGACCGCGATCATGCTGACTGATCTTGATTTGGTGACCTTGTTGCAGGACCGGCGCAAGAACGCGGTCTGCATCGGACCGGCAAGCGGCATTGGCAAAGCGACAAAGTCCAAGGTGCATGTTGCCCTGGCCAGTGGAGCCGCAGTGGTTCTTGATGCTGATGCGCTCACGTCTTTCGCTGACAATCCGGTTGAGCTTTTCGAGGCCATAAAGGGCAAGCCCGTGGTGATGACCCCGCATGAGGGCGAGTTCGCACGGCTGTTCAAGGATTTGCACAGCGGCCCCAAGCATGAGCGCGCCATCGAAGCCTCCAGGCGCTCCGGGGCTGTGATCATTCTGAAAGGCCCCGACACCGTGATCGCCGCCGCCGACGGCAGGGCCACCATCAACACCAACGCGCCACCATGGCTGGCAACCGCCGGTTCAGGCGATGTGCTGGCCGGTATGGTAACTGCGCTGCTGGCCCAAGGCATGACCCCCTACGAAGCCGCCTGTGCTGCCGTCTGGCTGCATGGCGAAACGGCAGCCCATGAACCAGCGGGAATGACGGCGGAGATTCTTGCAGCAGGAGTCCGCGCAAAATGACTTTCGTCGAGTCATCGGGAAAATTCTCCTTAACCCAAAGCATTGAGCTGACTAAATTGAGGTTTGAGCGGGCGCGACCCGGCTTCATCGCAGCGGAAGATGGCGGTTTTTTTGACTTTCTTGCGCACGCAAAAAAATCATACTTGAGCCAAAGCCGCCGCCGGCTGGTGCTCGATGTCACAGGGATTTTGCAAGTCAAGTCACTCACCGGAATCCAGCGCGTGATTCTTGGCTTGGCCAGATGTTTCAAGTCATCAATGAACGAGGGTGGCATCAGGGTTGCATTTGCC
>JANOTU010000669.1:0-1623 GCA_031416515.1 Hyphomicrobiales bacterium | reverse complement strand
CGTCAATCGCGCAAAAGCTCGTTGATGCTGGTCTTGGACCTTGTCTTTTCATCCACGCGCTTGACGATCACCGCGCAGTAGAGCGACGGACTGGGTGAACCATCAGCATAGGGCTTCTGCGGCAGCGAGCCTGAGACCACCACCGAATAGGGCGGCACCTTGCCCATGTGGACTTTGCCGGTGTCGCGCTCGATGATCTTGGTGGACTGGCCGATGAACACGCCCATCGAAATGACCGAGCCTTCGCCAACCACAACGCCCTCAACCACTTCCGAGCGCGCCCCAATGAAGCAATTGTCCTCAATGATGGTGGGGCCCGCCTGCATGGGTTCCAGAACGCCGCCAATGCCGACACCGCCTGAGAGATGCACGTTTCTGCCGATCTGGGCGCAGGAACCGACCGTCACCCAGGTATCAACCATGGTGCCAGCCCCCACATAGGCCCCGAGATTGACAAAGGACGGCATGAGAATGGCGCCGGGAGCGATATAGGCCGAGCGTCGCACGATGCAGTTTGGCACGGCGCGAAAACCGGCTTTGCGGAATTTGGCCGCCGTCCAGCCTTCCATCTTTGATGGCACTTTGTCCCACCACTTGGATTTGGCCGGTCCGCCGGTGATCAATTCCATGTCATTGAGCCGGAAAGACAGCAGCACGGCCTTTTTCAGCCATTGATGGGTGACCCACTCGGCCCCAACTTTTTCAGCCACCCGCGCCTCGCCTGAATCGAGAAGACCTAAAGCTGCATCAACGGCTTTGCGCACCGGCCCCTTGGTTTTCAGCGAAACCTTGTCGCGTTCCTCCCAGGCCTGCTCAATGACGGATTGCAAGTTCATGTGGCAACCGTTGCCTGCTGCTGCTGTTGCAACATGCGCTTTTGGTACATGCTGGCAAAATCAATCGGGTCCAGCATCAAGGGCGGAAAGCCGCCATTGCGCACCGCCTCTGCGAGAATTTGCCGGGCAAAGGGAAACAACATGCGCGGGGCTTCGATCAAGACTGCCGGATGCAGCAGGTTGGCGGGGAAATTCTCCATGCGGAACGCGCCTGCGTAAAGCATTTCAGCCGCGAACACGACCTTGCCCTGCGATGTGGCTTTGGCATCAAGATGCAGTTCCACCTCGAAATCCGTTGGCGCCAGATTGCGGGCATTGACGTTCACAGCGATGTTGATGTCAGGGGCCACCTGCTGCGGGGCCAGTGACTGCGGCGCATTGGGGTTCTCAAAGCTCAAGTCTTTAAGATACTGGCCAAGAATGCGTATGGAGGGCTTCACCGCCTCGGGTGCGGCAGCCTCGCCATTGCCGGTCGCGGCGCCGTTGGTGTTGACATCTGCCATTTGAAAAACCTCAGTTGATTGAATTGGCGCTGGCTAACACGCCAAAAGAACCGCCGCAAGCACTCCCGTTCAGGGGAGTAGGCGAAGGAAGTATTCACCACGAAGGCACGAAGGGCACCAAGGAACACAAAGTAGAATATTTATGCCTGCGGCGCCTGGAGCGTCTTTGTGATTCCTTTGTGCCCTTTGTGCCCTTCGTGCCTTTGTGGTGAAATCCTTGCCTTGTACCGTTCAATGCTCGCGCTCATCGGTTGTTTCGACCGCGTCGCCCTCAATAACTGGTC
>JANOTU010000668.1:0-1767 GCA_031416515.1 Hyphomicrobiales bacterium | reverse complement strand
TGCGCCGGAAACCCGCCGCCTGCGCTTTCGCAAACCGCGAGCCAATGGGATTCCAATTGCCCTGTCCCGCCGCCTCCGGCCCGCTGCGAGAGGGCCAGCGCGCGCCAGAAGGCTTCCCGCGCATCGCGCTGGCGCGACACGATCAGGCGGCCCGCCCAGTTGTTCCAGGCGACATAGCGGGTTCTGAAATCCTCAGCGCAACCCGGCAGGCCGAGCAGGCCAACGATATCGAACGCCTCCTGCACCTCGCCCACGAATTTCTCCAGATGCAGCGGCGGCACATCCGGCACACCGGCTTTGCGCCGTTTCTCCAGCCAGGCCAGCAGCCCCGCATCGAGCGCCTTGCGTCCGGCCTCGTCATCGGCCAAGCCTTCGAAGAGGGTGAGCACGTAACTGCGGGCGGAGAGTCCGTTGTAAGGTGAGATATCGGCATAACCCGCAAGCAGCTGCCCGACGGCATCTTCAGGATGATCGATCAGACTCCGCGGCCAAGCCGTGGCGGCGGCCAACGGCGCTTCCATCACGGCGGTCACAAATCAACTCCGAAGCCGTCCCTGCCCGACTCCAACTGGAGCGCCATAAGATGATTGTTGCGCATGGTTTTAAAGTCTGTTCCCGGCAAGGGTGCGGTGATCTGGCCGAGTTTGACCAAATGCCGTGGAGAATAGGTTAAGCGCAAATGGACGATTTCCGCAAGCAGGGCCTTTTCGTCCTGGATGATGCCATGTGACATGGGGCTGCCGAAGCCGCATTCCCTGGGCGTGGGAAAGAATTGCGCGGACGGCTTATGGTCGAAGGTGGATGGGATGCAAAAGCGATACGCCGCGCCGGGCATTCCCTTTGATTGGGCAATGACATCCAAAGTGTCATACTCCATGAGCGCGACGGGCTTTGACTCGTAGGGCAGTCCCAGCCGGTCACGCAGCCGGTTGGCCCAATCCGGATCACCAAGATCCTCCGGGAGCAGTTGATCCTTGAAAGCGGCAAAACCAGGCCGATTGTCGCGTTCTTTGTCCCACAAATCGAGAAAGGTTTCGACCAGCGCCTTCTCGGGGCCACTCCCGCCACTATGTGCTTCCGAGAGGGCATTAAAACTGCCACCCCAAAGCCTGAGCGGCCAATCCAGAAGTTCCAGCCGCACCAACCGCTGCGGTGGCAGGTCCGGTAGGGAAGCCATGCTGTTTGAGGCGGTAAATGTTGGAGGAATCCGGTCATCCTTCACTTCGAAGCGAGTTTCGACGTCGTCAATAAGAGCTTGGAGGAGAGCCGCGCCGGAAGGAACCAAAGCTGGCATTTCGCCTTCAAGCTCTTTGAGCCGGTCAGCACCCACCCGCTCATCGAAGTCGATGTTGTGCATCTTTGCCTTGATCTTCAAATCGGCGTCCAACCGCCCATTCGTGGCAGCCGCCTGCAGGTCGCTTCGATTGAATTGCATGAATTGCTAGACGCTCCCCAGTGGCTAACTAGCCACAAGAGACCGCAAGGTCAACTCCGGCTTAACATCGCGCTCGTAAACAGATTTGAAGGTCGAGACTGCTTGGCGATGATGGCCAAATAGACGCCGCGTTACCTTGCTTGTTGGCAGGCGGACATTAAAGCGCTCGCGGTGCACAAGCCGGGCGCGAGCTTACGGGCTGACTGGTACCTGCGGCTGGGCCGGGGCGGCGGGAGCGAGATTGGGCAGCACGCTGCCGCCGGTGCCGGAGGCCGGAGCAGCACCGTTGGACGCGGCGGGCGGCGTCACGCTGTCGATCACCGAGCCGCCGC
>JANOTU010000667.1:0-3422 GCA_031416515.1 Hyphomicrobiales bacterium | reverse complement strand
ACGAAGACGACAAGAACTCCGGTGCTGAAGCCTACGGCGCTGATTCCATCAAGGTGCTGAAAGGCCTCGATGCCGTGAGGAAGCGCCCCGGCATGTACATCGGCGACACCGATGATGGCTCAGGCCTGCATCACATGGTTTATGAGGTGGTCGACAACGCCATTGACGAAACCCTCGCAGGCTACGCCGACCGCGTCACCGTCACGCTGAATGCTGATGGCTCCGTCACTGTCACCGACAATGGCCGCGGCATTCCCACCGGCATTCATGAAAGCGAAGGCGTCTCCGCCGCCGAGGTCATCATGACCCAGCTTCACGCGGGCGGCAAATTCGATCAGAACTCCTACAAGGTTTCGGGCGGCCTGCACGGCGTGGGCGTCTCGGTGGTCAACGCGCTCTCCGCCAAGCTCAAACTCACGATATTTCGCGACAACAAAGAGCATTTCATGAGCTTTACGCATGGCGATGCCGATGCGCCACTCAAAGTCGTGGGCGACACACCGGGAAGGCGTGGCACCGAAGTCACATTTCTTGCGTCCACCGAAACCTTCACCAAAACCGAATATGATTTTGCCACCCTTGAGCACCGGATGCGCGAGCTCGCCTTCCTCAATTCCGGGGTGCGCATTCTGCTCTCCGACCACCGCGGCGTTGAGCCCAGGGATGTGGAGCTGTTCTACGAAGGCGGCATTCAGGCCTTCGTGCGCTATCTCGACCGCGCCAAGGTGCCGGTCCTCGCCGATCCCATCATGATCAAGGGCGAAAGGGACGGCATCACCACTGAGTGCTCGCTATGGTGGAATGACAGCTTCCACGAAAACGTCCTCTGCTTCACCAACAACATCCCCCAGCGCGACGGCGGCACGCATTTGGCGGGCTTTCGCGGGGCGCTCACCCGCGTGGTCAACAACTACGCCACCACCAGCGGCATCGCGAAAAAGGAAAAAATCGCCTTGACCGGCGATGACGCCCGCGAAGCCCTCACCGCAGTCCTCTCCGTGAAAGTGCCGGACCCTAAATTCTCATCGCAAACCAAAGACAAGCTCGTCTCCTCGGAAGTCCGCCCCGTGGTCGAGAACCTGATTTTCGATCAGCTCTCCGCCTGGTTTGAGGAGCACCCCTCCGAGGCCAAGAAGATCGTCAACAAGGTGGTCGAAGCCGCAGCGGCGCGTGAAGCCGCGCGCAAGGCCCGCGATCTCACGCGCCGCAAGGGCGCCCTCGACATGGCCGGCCTGCCGGGAAAGCTCGCCGAATGCCAGAACCGCGATCCAGCCCAAACCGAACTCTTCATCGTCGAAGGCGACTCGGCCGGCGGCTCCGCCAAGCAAGCCCGCAACCGCGAAAATCAGGCGGTCCTCCCCCTTCGCGGCAAAATCCTCAATGTCGAGCGCGCCCGCTTTGACAAGATGCTCTCCTCGGCTGAGATCGGCACGCTGATCACCGCGCTTGGCGCTGGCATTGGCCGCGAGGAATTCAACATCGAGAAACTCCGCTACCACAAGATCATCATCATGACCGACGCCGATGTCGACGGCGCGCATATCCGCACCCTGCTGCTGACCTTCTTCTACCGCCAGATGCCGGAACTCATCGAGCGCGGCTATCTCTACATCGCCCAGCCTCCCCTCTACAAAGTCAAGAAAGGCTCCTCCGAGCAATATCTGAAAGACGCCAAGGCGCTGGAAAATTATCTTATTGAGACCGGCCTCGAAGGCTCAACCCTGGTCCTCGCCGATGGATCTGAGCGCGCTGGCATTGATCTTCGCGCCATTGTCGAGGAAGCGCTTTCTATCCGCGCCGCCCTTGACGCCCTGCATTCGCGCTATTCTCGCTCCGTCATCGAGCAGGCCGCAATCGCCGGCGCCCTCAACCCCGAAGTCCTCTCCAACACTGACAACGCCAACACCACCGCCGCCTATATCGCCCGCCGCCTCGATGTCATCTCCGAGGAAACCGAGCGCGGCTGGGCGGGTGCGACCACCGCCGACGGCGGCCTAACCTTCTCGCGCGAGGTTCGCGGCGTCACCGAAGCCTGGACGCTCGACGGCAAGCTCATCGCCTCATCAGACGCGCTCCGCCTCGACAAGAAAGCCACCCACATGCAGGAGCTCTACACCAAGCCCGCCAGGCTCCGGCGCAAGGATTCCGACACCGCCATCTTCGGCCCCACCGATCTCCTGGAAGCCGTCTTCGCCGCAGGCCGCAAAGGCATCACCATGCAGCGCTACAAGGGGCTTGGCGAAATGAACCCCGATCAACTCTGGGAAACCACCCTCGACGCCAACGTGCGCTCGCTGCTGCGCGTAAGAGTCTCCGAACTCGACGAAGCCGACGACATCTTCACCAAACTGATGGGCGACACCGTGGAACCCAGAAGAGACTTCATCCGCGAAAACGCCCTGAATGTCGCCAATCTGGACGTGTGACAGAAACCAAGCGTATCTTCGCCTCAAAGGATGCTTCATCATGAAATTCAAAGTGATTGTTCACGAGGCGGAGGAAGGCGGCTTTTGGGCCGAAGTTCCAGCCATTCCCGGGTGCGCCACGCAAGGCGAAACCATGGATGAACTCCGCGCCAATCTGCGCGAGGCCATTGAAGGCTGCCTCTCAGTGGAAATTGCGCCCCGCAAGCCAGACGCAAAACAGCAGGTGATTGAGATCGCCGTGTGAAGCAGGTCACCGGCAAGGCGTTCGCCCGCGCCCTTGAACGGCATGACTGGCGTCTGCTGCGGAATTCCGGCAGTCACCACATCTACGGAAAAGACGGCAGCATCGTGCGCTTGTCGGTCCCCATTCACGCCAACCATAGAAAGATATATCTGAAGTCACAATGAACCCCAACAATTTTCACTTGCGCATGCGCATCTCCGAACTCGTCGACATTTTCACCAAGCTCATGGGCGACACCGTGGAACCAGGACGAGACTTCATCCGCGAAAACGCCCTGAATGTGGCCAATCTGGACGTCTAGCTTGCAAGCAAATCGCCTTCTCCCGTTCGCGCCTTCGCGAATGGGAGAAGGTGGCCGAAGGCCGGATGAGGGCATTTTCCGCTGGCGCAGCCGTTACTTGGATTGTCTCCAGTGCCCATAAAAACCTCTATTTGATGACTTCTATTGGCTCACGTTGATAGCTAACATTGTCACCGCTGCGCTGTGTTATCTGGTGGACCGCTGCGCTCTCGATTTTTGACAAAACTCCGGTGACAAGTGATCTTATGGCAGCCAGTTCGTCATTTGGAAGAATTGCTGCAAGTTGCTTTCCAACCTTGGTTAAGGCGACAGCCGGCGCAGTCAATTTTTGTTCCGCAGAATTCACTTGAATGCAGAGGACAAAATGTTCGCCTACTCTCACGATGGACTTATTGATGTCTGAAGTGTGTTTGCTCTCTAGACCGCCACCAACGAAGCTAACCAGCCCCGC
>JANOTU010000666.1:0-4147 GCA_031416515.1 Hyphomicrobiales bacterium | reverse complement strand
AACTGCTTGGTCACATGGTCAAGCGGACGGATGGGGGCTGCTGGCAACGTGAGTATCCACTTCTTACCCTCCCCCCGTTGCGGGGGAGGTGCCATGCGACGCATGACGGAGGGGGCCTGGCAGGAGAATACGGAACTCGTCGACAGGCCCCCTCCGCCTCGCTGCGCTCGGCACCTCCCCCGCAACGGGGGAAGGAAAGGAGAAGAAAGCCTTCCCCCGCGAGGGGGAAGGGGAGGTTTGCATAATCAGAATATCTTGGAGAACTGCTCGATATTCGATTTGTCGAAGGTGAAGGGATCAGCCATGGCGGCGTTGTTGTTCTCGCCGATCTTGATTTCGCCCATGCGGCCGACATTGACTGTGGTGCCAGCCTGGCCGGTTGCTTCCCCGCGCACCAGACGCCCGGCGATCATGGTGGCCGAATAGCCGAGATCGATGGGGTTCCAGATGGCGAAGGTGTCAGTCGCGCCTGCGAGAACCGCGCCCTTCATCTCTGAAGGGAGGCCGAGGCCCGAAACAAACACTTTGCCTGCCAGACCCAGATCGACAACCGCCTTGGCGGCGGCGACAATGCCCACAGAGGTCGGCGCGATGATGCCTTTCAAATTGGGGAACGCCTTGATCAGGCCTTCGGTCTCGCGGTAGCTCTTGTCGGCCACATCGTCGCCGTAGACGGTGGAGACCAGCTTCATCTTGGCATATTCCGGCTTGGCCCATTCCGTCTTCATGAACTCAATCCAGGTGTTCTGGTTGGTGGCCTGGGCGGTGGCGGAGAGAATGGCGACCTCGCCCTCGTAGTTGAGGGTCTTGGCCATCATCTGCACGCATTTCTGGCCGATCAACTGGGCGTTGGAGGGATCAAGATTCATGATACGGCCTTCGGGCGCGATGCCTGAATCGAACGAAATGATCTTGATGCCGCGCTCCATCGCCTTCTTGCACACGGGAACAAGCGCGTTGGTGTCATTGGCGGAAATGGCAATCGCATCGACCTTCTGGGCGATGAGCGAGTCGATCACCGCGATCTGCTCTTCGGCGGTGGTCTTGGTGGGGCCGGTATAGATCAGTTCGCAATCGCCCAATTCCTTGGCAGCCTCAAGCCCGCCATCGCGGCAGGCGTCGAAAAAGCCGATGCCCAGAGCCTTGACGACCATGGCGATGCGGATCGGAGCGGCGAAGGCCGGGGTTCCCATAAGTCCCACCATGGCGCCCGCTGACATCAGCTTGAGCGTTTGGCGGCGTGTTGTTTTCATCATGTCTTTCTCCCTGAGTGTTGTTGCAACTGGCGCGCAAACCTACGCAGGAACGCCCGCCCCGGTCAATACAATCTTGAATATTGATTGATTGACCCGGAGCCAGCGTCCTCATATCTAGTGCCCCCCCACCCTTACAGGTTAATCCATGACAAATTCCGTCACCGTTCCGTCCCTTTGGGATGATGCCAAGGCCCAAGGGCTCGATGAGCCGGGCCTTTTGCTCTACCGTTCCAATCTTCTCGGCGCCGACTTGCGCATCACCAATTTCGGCGGCGGCAATACCTCCGCCAAGGTTGCGATGACCGATCCCCTCACCGGCAATCCCGTCACTGTCCTTTGGGTCAAGGGCTCCGGCGGTGATATCGGTTCCATGAAGCTCGATGGTTTTGCCACGCTGTATATGGACAAGCTCGAATCCCTGAAGGGCCTCTACCGCAGCCTCGACCAGGAAGACGCGATGGTGCACAATCTCAATCACTGCACTTTCAACCTCAATCCCCGCGCCGCCTCCATCGACACCTGCCTGCATGGCTATGTGCCCTATGCCCATGTCGATCACGTTCATTCCGATGCCGTCATCGCCATTGCTGCGGCGAAGGAATCCGAAAAGCTGACAAAAGAAGTTTTCGGCAAGGAGATGGGCTATCTGCCTTGGCAGCGCCCCGGCATTGATCTTGGCATCAAGCTCGGCAAAATGGCGACAGAGCATCCGGAATATGTGGGGGTAGTGCTGGGAAGCCACGGGCTGTTCACCTGGGCCAATGACGCAAAAACCTGCTACGACACCACGCTGCGCATCATCAACAAGGCTGCGGTGTGGCTCGGATCCAATCGCAAAAAGCCATCTTTCAACGGCGAAGCGGTGCAACCCCTCTCCGAAACAGAGCGCAAGGCCGTGGCCCTGCGCCTTATGCCGGAAATACGCGGACGCATCTCAAAGCAGGAAATGAAGGCAGGGCACTTTACCGACGCAGCCGAAGTTCTGGAATTCGTCAATTCAAAACAATTGGCGGAACTGGTGCCGCTCGGCACATCCTGCCCGGATCACTTCCTCCGCACCAAGATCAAACCGCTGATCGTGCCCCACAATGCCGATGCCGCAACGCTTGATGGCTTGATCGAAGGCTACGCCAAGGATTACGCGGCCTATTACGAAGCCTGCAAACACGCCAATTCTCCCGCTATGCGCGATGCCAACGCGGTCATCTATCTGGTCCCGCAAGTCGGCATGTTCTCTTTCGCCAGGGACAAGGCGACGGCGCGCGTGGCCGCTGAGTTCTATATCAACGCCATCAACGTCATGCGGGGCGCTTCCGGTGTCAGCGCCTATCAGGGCCTCGACCAGCAGGAGGCCTTCAACATCGAGTACTGGCTGCTTGAGGAAGCCAAGCTGCAAAGAATGCCCAAGCCCAAAAGCTTGGCCGGCCGGGTTGGCTTTGTCACCGGCGGGGCAGGGGGCATTGGCTCGGCGATCGCCTCCAAGCTCATGTCGGAAGGCGCTTGCGTGGTGCTGGCTGATATCGACAAGGCCTCGCTCGATCAGATGGTGAGCAATTTCGCCAAAACCTACGGCGCTGACAATGTGCGCGGCGTGCTGATGGATGTCACCAGCGAGGACGCGGTGATCAAAGCCATCAACGACGCGGTGCTTGCCTATGGCGGTCTCGACATCGTCGTCAACAATGCCGGCATCACGCTCGCCGCCGCCGTGGAAGACACCACCCTGGAACTCTGGAACAAGAACATGGCCATCCTCGGCACCGGCTATTTCCTGGTGGCGCGCGAAGCCTACCGGCTGATGAAGCGCCAGAACGCTGGCGGCTCCATGGTGTTCATCGCCTCAAAGAATGGTGTAGCGGCCTCGCCCGGCGCTTCGGCCTATTGCGCGGCGAAGGCGGCGGAGATTCATCTGGCGCGCTGCATGGCGCTGGAAGGGGCTCCCATGGGCATCCGCGTCAATGTGGTCAACCCGGACGCCGTGCTGCGCGGCTCCAAAATCTGGCAGGGGCCATGGCGCCAGCAACGCGCCGCCTCCCTCAAAATCAGCGAAAGTGAGCTTGAGGAACACTACCGCAAACGCTCGCTGTTGCAGAGATCGGTTTATCCTGAGGATATCGCAGAAGCAGTCTATTTCTTTGCATCTGATCTTTCTGCTAAGTCGACCGGTAACTTTCTCAACGTAGACGCTGGCAACGCGGCGTCCTTTACGAGGTAGAACCATGACTTTTGCAATCTCCGACGATTTCGTCGCGAGTGACAACCAAAAAGCCCAGGCCGTTCTGGCTGAGGATTTCGGCCATCTTGGCCGTCAGCTGGCGCGGCGTGGAATTGACATCGAGGCGGTGGTCAAGCGCGCCATGAATTTCGAAGTGGCGGTTCCCACCTGGGGGGTAGGAACCGGCGGCACCCGCTTTGCGCGCTTTCCCGGCCCTGGGGAGCCGCGCGGAATTTTTGAGAAAATCGAGGATTGTGGCGTCATCAACCAGTTGACCAGGGCCACCCCCTCCGTCTCTCCGCATTTTCCCTGGGACCAGGTTTCAGACTACGCCGAGCTTCGCCAGTTCGCGGCTTCTTGTGAACTTGGCTTTGACGCTGTCAATTCCAACACCTTTCAGGACCAGCGCGGTCAGGCGCTCTCTTACAAGTTTGGCTCTCTCACCCATGCCGACCAGGCGGTGCGCCAGCAGGCCATCGCCCACAATATCGAGTGCATGGAAATTGGCGAAGCGCTGGGGTCGCTGGCGCTTACCGTGTGGATTGCCGACGGCGCAAATTTTGCGGGCCAGGGCAATTTCAACACGGCCTTCAGCCGCTACATCGAATCCATGGCGGTGATTTGCGACATGCTGCCCAAGAACTGGACCCTGTTTCTGGAGCACAAGCATTACGAG
>JANOTU010000665.1:0-2212 GCA_031416515.1 Hyphomicrobiales bacterium | reverse complement strand
GGGCGATGCCCGCATTCTGATCGAGCCATTCAGTGGCCCCGATCATGTCGCTGTATGAGGCAAAGCCCATGGCCGCCAGATACTCGCGCACTTCCTCCGCCACGAAGAAGAAGAAGTTGATGACATGCTCGGGCTGGCCCTTGAAGCGCTTGCGCAGTTCCGGATCTTGCGTGGCAACACCCACGGGGCAGGTGTTCAAATGGCATTTGCGCATCATGATGCAGCCAGCGGCGATCAAGGGTGCGGTGGCAAAGCCGATTTCATCTGCCCCAAGCAGTGCGGCGATCACCACATCGCGGCCAGTGCGGATGCCGCCATCGGCCTGCACGGCGATACGGCCACGCAGGTCATTGGCCACCAGCGTCTGCTGGGTTTCAGCAAGGCCGATTTCCCAGGGGCTGCCCGCATGCTTGATCGAGGTCAGCGGCGATGCGCCGGTGCCGCCTTCGTAGCCGGAGATGGTGACGTGATCGGCATGGGCCTTGGACACGCCAGCGGCAACCGTGCCGACACCCACTTCAGAGACAAGCTTCACCGAGACCTGGCCCGCCGGGTTCACATTCTTCAAGTCAAAAATGAGCTGGGCCAAATCTTCAATCGAATAGATGTCATGATGCGGCGGGGGCGAGATCAGGCCCACACCGGGCATGGAGTGGCGCACCTTGGCGATGATGTTGTCGACCTTGTGGCCGGGCAATTGCCCGCCCTCGCCGGGCTTGGCCCCTTGCGCCATCTTGATCTGCATCATGTCGGAGTTGACCAGATATTCAGCGGTGACGCCAAAGCGCCCGCTCGCCACCTGCTTGATGGCCGAGCGCATGGAATCGCCATTGGGCAGCGGCTTGAAGCGGTCGGCTTCCTCGCCACCCTCGCCGGTGTTGGACTTGCCGCCAATGCGGTTCATGGCGATGGCCAGAGTGGTGTGGGCCTCGCGGCTGATCGAGCCGAAGGACATGGCCCCGGTCGAGAATCGCTTGACGATCTTGGCGGCGGATTCAACTTCGTCAATTGAAATAGGCTTCCTGCCCATCTCTTCAGCCGTCCTGATCTTGAACAGGCCACGCATGGTTTTGAGGCGTTCGGACTGCTCATTGATCGACTTGGCATAGATCAGATACTGATCCTTGGAATTGCCGCGCACCGCATGCTGCAGGCTGGAGACAGTCTCCGCCGTCCACACATGGGCTTCGCCGCGCAGGCGCATGGCGTAGTCGCCGCCCACATCGAGCGAGGAGCGGAACACCGGGTTTTCGCCAAAGGCATCTTCATGGCGGCGGAAGGCTTCCTCGGCGATGGCAGCCAAGCCCACACCTTCAATCTGCGTGGCGGTGCCGGTGAAATACTTGGCCACGAAGTCGGTGGAAAGCCCGATAGCGTCGAATATCTGCGCGCCGCAATAGGATTGATAGGTGGAAATGCCCATCTTTGACATCACCTTGAGAATGCCCTTGTCCACCGCCTTGATGTAGCGCTTGGCGGCTTCGTAATGGGTGATCTTCTCTTCGAGACTGGGGAGCATGTCCTCCAGTGTCTCAAAGGCGAGATAGGGGTTGATGGCTTCCGCGCCATAGCCCGCAAGCGCGCAGAACTGATGCACCTCGCGGGGCTCGCCTGATTCAACCACCAGGCCTACCAGGGTGCGCAGGCCCTTGCGGATCAAATCATGATGCGTGGCGGAAGTGGCGAGAAGAGCCGGGATCGGCACACGCTCGGCGGAGACGGCGCGGTCGGAGAGGATGATGATGTTGTAGCCATCCTTGACCGCGCGCTCAGCCAGCGCGCAGACGGAATCAAGCGCTGCTTCCATATATTCAGCGCCATTGGCGACATCATAGGTGATGTCGAGGGTCGCGGTGCGGAACGGGTTGTCGCGCACAGCACCTATCGTCCGTATGCGCTCCAATTCTTCATTGGTGAGGATGGGCTGCGAGACTTCGAGGCGCATCTGATTGGACGTGCCCTTGAGATCAAGCAGGTTGGGGCGCGGCCCGATGAAAGACACCAGCGACATCACCAACTCCTCGCGGATGGGGTCAATCGGCGGATTGGTGACTTGCGCGAAGTTCTGCTTGAAATAGGTGTCAAGCATCTTGGGCCTGTCGGAGAGCGCTGAAATGGGCGTGTCATTGCCCATGGAGCCCACGGCCTCCTGGCCGGTCTGGGCCATGGGGGCCATCAGCATTTTCAGGTCTTCCTGAGTGTAGCCAAAGGC
>JANOTU010000664.1:0-2770 GCA_031416515.1 Hyphomicrobiales bacterium | reverse complement strand
CCGCCAAAAGCCACCGCCACCAGCGCCTCGCCCGGCCCCGCCAAGGGCTTCGGCACATCGGTCACAATCATATTCTCGCCCGCCCCCCCGGGCGGATTGAGCAGAACAGCGCGCATTCTGGATTCATACCTTTTTTCAGAGACCGTCAAAACCCCTTTATTTCCGTCGTGCGGCCGCGCTGCGAAGTCTTAACCCGCAGCCTTCGCCACTCCTACCATGGCGGGCCGCAGGCAGCGGTCACCAATGGCAAAGCCGGATTGCACTTCCTGCATCACCGTGCCCGGCGGGCGCTCTGAGGTTGGCACTTCAAACAGCGCCTGGTGCATGTTGGGATCGAATTTTTCGCCGACCGTCACCAGCCGCCGGATGCCGTAGCGCTGAAAGGTGTTGAGCAATTCGCGCTCCACCACGTCAACGCCCGCCAGCAAATTCTTGGTCACAGCATCAGCGCGGTCGCGTTCCTCAGGCGACACAGCAGTCAAGGCCCGGTTCATATTGTCAGCCACGCTGAGAAGATCGCGGGCGAAATTGGTGGCGGCGTAAAGTGTCGCCTCGGCCTTCTCGCGCTCGGCCCTCTTGCGCAAATTGTCCATCTCGGCGGCAAGGCGGAGCAGGCGATCTTTCAGGCTGGCGATCTCTTCGTCGCGGGGGTCAACCGGCGGCGCTTCCATCGGCGAGTCGATCTCGATTGCCGGTTCATTCAACTCAATTGTTTGGGTCTCGTCAGCCATGCTTCCGTCCAATTCGTCATCAATGGGGGGTGTGAGCCTGCATATCGGCTGCCCGCCCCAAGAAATCAAGTGAGCAGTCGCCCTACCACCTTGGCCGTGTAGTCAACCATGGGAATGATCCGGGCATAATTCATGCGCGTGGGGCCGATGATGCCAAGCACGCCCACAATCTTCTCATCGCTGTTTTTGTAAGGCGCTACGATCAGCGACGAGCCCGACAGCGAGAACAGCCGGTTTTCAGCGCCAATGAATATCCGCACCCCCTCGCCCGTTTCCGCCAGCCCCAGAAGCTGCACCAGTTCCTTCTTGTTTTCGATGTCCTCGAACAGTTTTCGGATGCGCTCCAGATCATTGGCGGCGGCAGCGCTCTCAATGAGATTGGCCTGGCCCTTGACAATCAGCGTCTTGGAATCGGGGTCGCTCTCGCCCGACCACACGCCGATGCCCGCCTCTACGACCCGCGCCGAAGTATCATCGAGTTCGCGCCGCAGGAAATCCATCTCTTCACGCACCATGCGCTGCACCTCGGCGATGGTTTTTCCTTGCGAGCGCGCCGAGAGATAATTGGTGGCCTTGGTGAAGGTCGAAGACGGCAGTCCCGGAGGCACTTCGATCACCCGGTTCTCAACACCGCCGTCCTCGCCCACCAGAATAACCAAGGCGCGCCCTGGCGCGAGATTGACAAACTCAATATGCTTGAGACGCGCATTCATCTTGGGCGTCATGATCACGCCGGCGCAATGCGACAGCCCTGAAAGCAGCGTGGTGGCCTCGCCCAGCACATCCTCAATCCGCCGCGGCCGGTTCGACGCCACAACCTGGGCATCGATGCGCGCCCGCTCATCAGCGGTCACCGACCCCACCTCCATCAGCGCATCAACAAAAAACCGCAAACCCAATTCGGTGGGAATCCGCCCCGCACTGGCATGGGGCGAGGCAATCAACCCCGCATCCTCCAGATCCATCATCACATTGCGCACAGAAGCGGGCGACAGGCTCGACGGTAAAATTCGCGAAATCGTCCGCGACCCCACGGGCTCCCCCGTTTCCAGATAAGTATCCACCAGCCGCCGGAATATCTCCCGTGAACGTTGGTCAAGCCCGGCAATGCCAGAAGGAATTGTGCTCATAGGGGCCACAGTAGAAAGCATGTCAGCATTGGTCAACAGACAGCGAATGCGCCGTCAGGACGCTTTCTGGAGAGGCGCTGGCCTGGCTTGGCGCATGCCCGCTCGCCGCAGGTCCTTGGTAATGTCAGCCGTCCGCTCACGCACCTGTGCGACATCATAAGCAGCCTGCAGCCTCATCCAGGCATCAGCGGTGCTGCCGATCACCACTTCAAGGCGTAAAGCCAACTCAGGTGAAATGGCGCTCTCGCCCGCAATCACCCGGTGGAGCTGGGCGCGGCTCACGCCCAAGGCAATGGCCGCCTGCGCCACGGAAAGCCCGAGCGCTTCAAAATCGGTCTTGACGCCCCTGCCGGGATGGGGTGGGTTTTTCATGGGCATGTCTTTTTCCTTTCAATGATAGTCGGTGAAATCAACGTCACAGGCATGGCCCCCTGCAAAGCTGAACACAACCCGCCAGTTTGCCCGCACCGTGACAGCCCATTGCCCCTTGCGGTCGCCCTTGAGGGCATGAAGCCGGAAGGACGGGCGGTTCATGTCTTCAGGTCCTGCGGCAATATCGAGGGCGGCCAGAATGTCCTCAATCTTCTCCATCATATCCGCAGGAAGCTTGGCCCGGTCATGCCTTTCATAAAAGCGCTTCAGTCCGCGATGCCGAAATGACATTACCATGGAGAGGTTATAATATCATGTCGCGCGACAAGAGACAATAAACTTGCCGCAGCCCGGGAGAAAGCGCGTCACTGGCCATATCGTGAGAGGCATGAAGCCGCAAGCTCCGTGAAAAAAAGCAGCGCCCGAGTCAGCTCCCGCCCATAAGCCTCGCGCGGCAGCTTCATGCGATGACTTCGTCACGCACCCAAGTCCTCAGCGACGAAGCCGCCGTCAGTTTCCTGCGTGATTTCAAAGACC
>JANOTU010000663.1:0-3964 GCA_031416515.1 Hyphomicrobiales bacterium | reverse complement strand
CAAAGGTCCCACCGCCGGAAAATCAAACAGCCGCTCAGCATATGACTTTGAGTACCCGGCCAGCCCCGCCAATTGCGGCAGCCCGGCGCCGATGACCACCAGCGGCAGCTGCTTCTGCGTAACCTTGTGCACGGCGATGATCAGCGCGCTGAGGTCTTCTTCCTTGAGATACTGGACTTCATCGATCAGGATCAGCACGGCGCGGTCGCGCGCCTTGGCTGCTTCCGCCACGGCTACAAAGAGCGCGGCCAGATCAGCTTCCAGATCACCACTATCGGCTTCGCCGCGCTGGGGATCGATGTCCAGCCCGAATTCGATATCATGGATCTTGATCTTGATCGTATCGACAAAGCCGCGCAGCACGCGCAGGCCCTTTTTCACGGCCGCATTGACCTGCTGGCCCCGGTCCAAATCGATGAGCAGTTTGCGCAGCGGCGGAATGAGGAGAGCGGCCAGCCTGCGGTTCTCAACGGCTTCGATGAATGCGGTTTCGTAGTTTTCACCTTCCGCCATTTTCTGGATGCGGTTCAGCAGGACGGTTTTGCCCACCCCTCGCAGCCCCAGCAGCATCAGACTCTTGGCATGGCGTCCCTCACGCAGCCGCGCGAGCGCAATGCGCGCGCGCTCCAGCAGGGCATCCCGGCCCGCCAATTCCGGCGGTGGCGAGCCAGCGCCGGGAGCAAAGGGGTTTTTGATCGGGTCCATGTATAGAGAAGTTATCTCATGTTATGGAGTTTATCAAGTTTATCTCTCGGGCTGATAACCTCTCTATAACTTCACTGAAATGCCTGTATCCCCGTCTGCGCGCGGCCCAATATCAGCGCGTGGACGTCGTGGGTGCCTTCGTAGGTGTTGACGGTCTCCAGGTTAAGCATGTGACGGATGACGTGGTAGTCTTCTGAGATGCCGTTGCCGCCGTGCATGTCTCTCGCCATCCGGGCGATGTCGAGGGCCTTGCCGGCGTTGTTGCGCTTCATCAGCGAGATGGCGGGCGGGGCCGCAACACCGCGCTCAAGGGCGCGGCCAAGGGCCAGGCAGCCGTGCAGGCCGAGGGTGATTTCCGTTTGCATGTCCGCGAGTTTTTTCTGAACGAGCTGAATGGCGGCCAGCGGCTTGCCGAACTGTTTGCGGTCGAGCGTATACTGCCTGGCCCGGTGCCAGCAATCCTCCGCCGCCCCCATCACCCCCCAGGCGATGCCGTAACGCGCCTTGTTGAGGCAGGAGAACGGGCCGCCGAGGCCCTTGGCTTTGGGCAGGATGGCGCTATCGGGGATTTCGACATTCTCAAGCACGATCTCGCCGGTCATCGAGGCGCGGAGACTGAGCTTGCCTTCAACCTTGGGCGTTGAAAAACCTTTCATGCCGCGCTCCACCAGAAAGCCGTGGATATTGCCGTCGAGCTTGGCCCAGACCACGGCCACATCGGCGATGGGGGCGTTGGTGATCCACATCTTGGCGCCGTTCAGCACATAGCCGCCTTGCACCTTGGTGGCCCGCGTCGTCATCGCACCGGGATCGGAACCGGCATCTGGCTCGGTGAGGCCGAAGCAGCCGACCATGTCGCCGGTGGCGAGCCTGGGCAGGAATTTTAGCTTCTGTTCTTCCGAGCCAAATTTCTCGATGGGGTGCATGACAAGGGAATGCTGCACGCTCATGGCCGAGCGGTAGCCCGAATCAATGCGCTCAATCTCGCGCCCGATGAGGCCGTACGCCACATAATTGAGGCCCGAGCCGCCATATTCCTCCGCCGTCATCACGCCGAGCAGCCCCATGGCCCCCAGCTCGCGCAGAATCTCGCGGTCGAATTTCTCCTCCCGAAACGCCTGCTTGATGCGCGGCGCCAGCTTGTCCTGCGCAAACGCATGGGCGGAATCGCGGATCATCCGCTCTTCCGCAGTGATGTTCCCCTCGAAATCGAGCGGGTCTTCCCAGTTGAATTCGGTGGTGGCCATTTTCTGTACTCCTTGGTGGTGCCTTTTATGTCAAGTCCGGTCGGAAAGCGCCAGTATCTCTGGAGCGTAGTAAAGGCGTGACGCGCGGCCTTGGATATCCCTGAGCAGGCCATGCTTTACGAGCGCCCGCAAGTCAGATTGCGCGGTAGGAAAGGTTACATTGCAAAGATTTTGGATTTCTGTGGCGTTGGTCCAGTTTTTGTCAAAGAGTGCGTCCACGATCATCAGCAGGCGCGGTGAATTCCCGGCCTCGCGGGCACGCTGCCGGAAGTCGACTTGGAGTTTTATTATACGGTCAACGATGGCGGTGGCCTCATTGCAACTCGCTTCGAGCGCATGGAGGAAGAAGATGATCCACTCTTCCCACTTTGCTTCGGTTGAAACGGCGAAAAGCCGGTCGATGTACTCATCCTTGTTGCGTTCCAGATGGGCGCTCATGTGAAGCAGGGGCAAATCAAGCAGTTCTGATTGTTGCGCTGCCAGCGTAATAAGCATGCGGCCAATGCGGCCATTACCGTCATCGAAAGGATGGACGGCCTCGAACTGGTAGTGAATGAGCGCGAGGTCTATCAAGCGTTCCGCTGAATTCTCGTTTCCGCGGTTGATGTAAGCCTCAAGCTCATTCATGCATTGCTGGGTTTGCAGTGGCGGCGGTGGAACATATCTTGCCGTATGGATGGTCTCGCCCTTGCGGCCTACGGCATTCTGGTGCTGCTTGTACTGCCCCGGCCTTTTGCCGGCACCCCTGGCCGGCGACAGTCCTTGCAAGAGAATTCGGTGCGCCTGCGTGATGACGCGGTGGGAGATTGGAACAGTCTTCAGCAATTGGACCGAGGCTTCGATGGCCCTGACATAATTATAGGCCTCACGCGCATCATCACCCTTGGGTGGGTCGGCTCCGGCTTCTTCGAGGACAAGATCGCCAAGCGTCGTGATGGTGCCTTCCATGGCTGATGAGGTGAGCGCCTCGCGGCGCTGCAACGGGCCGATCAGCATGAATGGGTTTTGCAGGCGACGCGCAGCTCCCTTCAATTCGCCGATGGCCACGGCGGCTGAAGCCAGTGGCAGGGTCAGCCGGGCCAAGTCCAGCTGCGGCGGAAGTGGTGCAGGTACAAAGGCCCATGCATCCTCCGGCGTACGAACCAGATGTTTTTGCTGCGCTGAGTTAAATTTGAGGGGATCCATGGCTGTTTTTCGTTAAAAATAACTCCCTGAATTTGAATCGACTATAGTTTATTAAAAAAATAGGGCAATAATTTTAATGAAGCACCTTGCATTAAAATTCGAATTACCGGATCAGCCCCGACAGTTCCCTGAATTCCGCCGTCCCGGCCCGGCCCAGGAGCTCAAACACCACCATTTCGGTGTTGACGACCTCCACCCCTTCCTGCCGCATGCGCTGCAGGGCCAGGTCTCTGGAGGCCGGGGCGCGGGAGGACGTGGCGTCGGCCACAGCGAACACGGCGAAGCCTGCCTGGGCCAAGTCTATGGCGGTTTGCAGGACGCAGACGTGGGCCTCGATGCCAGCGAGAATGGCTTGCGGGCGGCCCTGCTCGTGGTGGGAAATGAGGTGGCTTTTCAGGACCTCGTCGCGCCAGCAGGAGAAGGCGAGCTTTTCGAACACCGGGGCATTGCCGATCTCGGCGCGAAGGGGTGCCACCGTGTGGCCGAGGCCGCGTGGGTATTGCTCCGAGACGGCCACCGGAACCCCCAGCCGCCTTGCGGCTTTGAGCACGATGATGCAGCGGCGTTCAACTTCCTGCGCCTCCGCCATCGCCGGCAAGAGGCGCTCCTGCATGTCAATGAGGAGGAGGAAGGATTTAGCGGCGTCAATGAGCATGGCTGTTATCTTTCGTGAGATCCGTAGCCCGCCTCGCGCTGATGGCGAATGGCCAGGATCACGATGCGGTTTTGGGCTTGGTCAATTCTGTACAGGGCCACATAGCCGGAATTTCCAAAGCCAATGACGCGCTCGCGAAGAGTTGGATTGCCGATGGCCGGGCGTCCGATGG
>JANOTU010000662.1:0-1546 GCA_031416515.1 Hyphomicrobiales bacterium | reverse complement strand
TGACGCTGGCGGTGATTTTCGCGCTGCCCTACGCGGCGAACATCCTGTCCTCGGTGGGCGTGCTGTTGGCTGAGGTGACCGGCGGGGCGGTCCCGCGCGCGGTGGCGATCTGGGTCATGGCTTTTTTCCTTTTCCTTCCTGCCGTGATCGGCGGCTGGCGGGCGACGGTGCTGGTCCTTGCCCTGCAAGCCGTCCTGATCGCCGTCCTGTTGCCCGCGACGACAGGGTTTGCCGAATTAACGCTTGGCGCGCCGGGGTTTCTGTCGGGCGGCCTTGCTGTGGCGGATGGCATTCTGGCCGACCGCATTCCGGGTGTTATCCAGTTTTCCGCCGGGATCGGCAAAGACGTGTCGCAGGGCGGGATATTTACCACGGTCGGGATTGCGTCAGGGGCGCTGGCGCTGACCGGCGTCGTGCTGTCGCCGGGGTTCTTGTATCTGGGGATGACCGCGCGCGCAGGACGTGCGCATGGCTTCGGCCCGGTCTGGCTGATTGCTGGGCTGGCCTGCGGGATGCTGCTGCTGGTCGCCCCGTTTCTGGCGGCGCGGCTGGCGGGCGGGATCGCACCGCTGGCGGCGAGTTTGGCAATGATCGAGCCGTTTGTGGGCGTGGCGCTGGTCCTGTTGGCGGTGGTGGCCGGACAGGTCGCGGTGGCGTTCTTTACCACATCCGGCACGATCCTTGTGACGCGGGAGTTGATCTTGCCCTTCGTCCTGCCCGGCCAGTCGCCCCGGCAGGCGCGATTGTCGGCGCGGGTCGCACTCGCCATAGCCTTTTGGCTGATGGCCGCGCTGGCGGTCTTTGCGCCCCTCACCTGTGCCATCTTCGCCACGCTTGCCCTGCCGCTGTCGGTGCAACTGCTGCCCGCCATCCTCGGGCTGGCCTTTGTGCCGTGGATCAGCCGGGGGGCGGTGATTGCCGGGTTGATCCCTGGCGCGCTGCTGGTGTTTTTCACCGAACCGCCGGGCTTGATCCTGTTTGAAGGGTTGTTTCTGGACCTGCCCTGGGGACGCTGGCCGCTAACCATCCATTCCGCCGCCTGGGGGCTGGTGTTCAACGTCGCTGCCGTGCTGCTGGTCTCGATCTTTACCCGGTCCGGTGCGGAGCGGTCGCACCGGCAGCGTTTGCACGACGAGTTTGCCACGACCTGGCCCACTGATTTTGGCGGGCGCAGGGCGCGGGCGGCGAAATGGTCGCTGGTGCTGATCTGGGCATTCTTTGCGATCGGGCCGGGGGCGATCCTTGGCAACACCTTGTTCAGTCAGCCGATCTTTGCGGACGGGGAGGCGGCACTTGGCCTGCCGTCGCTGTGGGTCTGGCAGATTCTGTTCTGGCTGATCGGCGTCTTTCTGGTCTGGTGGCTGGCCATTCCGGCGCGGTTGGGGGTTACAACGACAACCGGGATCAGGACCGTGGCGTTAGCCGATGATGCGGCTGGGCAAACCCCGGGCTGGATCGCCGCCGGTCTGGCCCGCGTGACGGGGCGCTAAGGGATGGGCGGGCCCGAGAAAACCGGCGTGGATCTCCGGCGCACGCAGGCGATACG
>JANOTU010000661.1:0-2364 GCA_031416515.1 Hyphomicrobiales bacterium | reverse complement strand
CAAATCTCTGCTCAAGCGCATGGCCGATGAAGGCAAGCTGGCAAAGCGAGCCAAGAAGCTGGTTGATGTCACGCGGCTGCCGCCGGTCACCGTTCTGGAAGTCATCGGTATCGACAAGGACGGCGAGGCTTACGCAGAACCCATCGAGTGGGATGAGCGCAAGAACGGCCAAGCCCCGCATGTGGTTCTCGAAACCGGTGAGCCGCCGCGCAAGGGCGACAGGGTTCTGGCCAAGATCACGCCCTCACGCGATGGCCGCTACAAGTTCAAGGCCCATATCATCCGTAAGCTGCCGGAAAGTTCCAAGCGCATTCTTGGCGTTTACCGCATTGTCAAAGGCCATGGCGCGCGGGTGATCCCCGTGGACAAGAAGGCCCGAAATGAGTTGCAGGTGCTGGCTGGCGATGAAAATGGCGCTCTCAACGGCGAACTGGTTGAGGTTGAAATTTCAAAGGACCGTGGCCGCGGCCTGCCCACAGCAAGGGTGCGGGCTCGCCTGGGCGATATGGGCAATCAGCGCAACATCTCGCTCATCGCCATTCACCAGCACGGCATTCCCATGGAGTTTCCGGCGCGTGTCCTTGAGGAGTCAGAGGCGCTCAAGACATTTTCACCGGCGCGCCGCAGCGACTTGCGCAAAACTCCGCTGATCACCATCGATCCCCCGGATGCCCGCGATCATGACGATGCTGTGTGGGCCGAGATCAATGAGGCAGGCGGCGCTGACATTATCGTCGCCATCGCCGATGTCGCCGCTTACGTGCGCCCCGGCACAGCCCTTGACCGCGAAGCCCGCATCCGTGGCAATTCGGTATATTTCCCGGACCGCGTCGTGCCCATGCTGCCGGAGCGAATTTCCAATGATCTTTGCTCTTTGCGCGAGAAAGAGGACCGCCCTGCCCTGGCCTGTTTCATGTCCTTCGACAAGTCAGGCAAGAAGACCAAGCACCACTTTGAGCGCGTCACCATGCGCTCCGCCGCCAAGCTCTCTTACGAGGAGGCCCAGGCCGCCATTGATGGCCGCAGCAGCGACAAAACCGACATGCTGCTGGAGCCGGTGCTGAAACCATTGTGGCGAGCCTATGCCATTCTGATGAAAGGCCGCAAATCGCGCGAGCCGCTGGAACTCGATCTGCCGGAGCGCAAGCTCATCCTCGACGCCCATGGCCTGATTGAGCGGGTTGTTTCGCCCTTGCGACTTGATGCCCACAAACTCATCGAAGAATTCATGATCCAGGCCAATGTCGCCGCGGCCGAGGAACTGGAGACCCGTAAAACCGAACTTCTCTACCGCATTCATGAACCGCCTACGGAAGAGAAATTGCGCGCCCTGGCGGATTTTCTCAAGACCGTTGATATGGCGATGCCGCTGGGCCAGGTGATGCGCCCCAAACATTTCAACAAACTTCTGGAACAGGTGAAGGGCAAGGACTTTCAGCATCTGGTGAACGAGGTCGTGCTGCGAACCCAGGCGCAAGCGCTGTATTCACCGGACAACAAGGGCCATTTCGGCTTGTCCCTGCGGCGTTACGCCCATTTCACCTCGCCCATCCGCCGCTATGCGGATTTGATCGTCCACCGCGCCCTGATCTCCGCTTTGGGCTTCGGCGAGGATGGTCTGTCGTTGGACGATATCACCCGCCTCAAGGACACCGCCGACATGATCTCCGACGCCGAGCGCCGTGCCATGGCAGCCGAGCGCGAAACCGTGGACCGCCTGATTGCTGCGCATCTGGCCACCCAGACAGGTGCTATCTTCCGGGGCCGCATCGGCGGCGTTGTAGGGGCTGGCCTGTTTGTGAAGCTCAATGAGTCTGGCGCAGACGGTTTTGTGCCGGTAACAACTCTGGGCTCCGACTATTTCATCTACGACCAAACCCGCCATGCCCTGATTGGCGAACGCAGCGGCGAAACCTGGCAACTCGGCGACCGCCTCGAAGTCCGCCTCGTTGAAGCCACACCTGTATCAGGTGGCATGCGCTTTGAGGTCGTCTCGGAAGGCCGCAAAGGCAAACCAGTTTCGCGCGCCAATTTGAGGTATTCCAGGAAAACATCACCAAAAGGCAGGCGAAAGTGATTGATCTAGTTCGCTTGGGTTTCGGTAACGCTTCTAACCGGAGGCTGGAGCATGGATGACCTCAACGACCATCGCGCGACTTCGCTTCGATTGGGTGAGGTCTTGGGCGCGCTCAGTTATGCTTTGGATTTAACCGAGGGTCAGCCTGCCGGTCATTGCATCCGCTGCTGCTATATCGGCATGGAAATTGGGCGCGAGTTGCAACTCAGTCCAGAACAGGCGCGCGGTCTTTATTATACACTTTTGCTCAAGGATTTGGGTTGCAGCAGCAATGCCGCGCGAATTTG
>JANOTU010000660.1:0-6817 GCA_031416515.1 Hyphomicrobiales bacterium | reverse complement strand
TGCCCGCAGGCCCGGCACAGGGTCAGCGGCGCATAGCCCCGGCGGTTGAGGAACAACAGCGCCTGATCGCCCGAGGCCAGCGTTTCGGTGACACTCTTAACCAGGGGCGCTGACAGCCACGACCCGGTCTCAAGCTTGATTGTCTTCATGTCGATAAGGCTGATTTCAGGAAGCTCCGGCCGACCATGCCGGTCCTTCAACCGCGCCACGCCGTAGCGCCCGCGGTCGACATTGACGAGCGATTCCAGCGACGGCGTGGCGGAGGACAGCACCACGGGGAATTTTCCAATCGCCCCATAAAGCACCGCCATGTCGCGGGCATGGTAGCTGACACCGTCATCTTGCTTGTAAGCGCCCTCATGTTCCTCGTCGACGACGATGAGGCCAAGCCGCGCCCATGGCAAAAACAGGCCTGAGCGCGCTCCCACCACAATCTTCGCCTCGCCATTGGCCACGCCGCGCCACACCCGCTCGCGCTCGCGGGGCCGCATGTCGGAATGCCAGCCAGCGGGCTCGCAGGAAAACCGCGCTTCGACGCGGGCCAGAAACGTGGCGGTGAGCGCGATCTCCGGGAGCAGTAGCAACACCTGCTTGCCCTCCGCCATCGCCGCCGCCATCGCCTCGAAATAAACCTCCGTCTTGCCCGAACCCGTGACACCATCCAGCAGTGTCACCTTGGCCGCACCCATGTCGCAAAGCGCACGCGCTGCCGCTTCCTGATCCCCTGACAAAATCAACCGCCGCGCATCAAGCCAAGGCAACCCAAACGCCCTGTGCCCAGGCAGCGCCACCGCTGCCAGCGCGCCCTCCTTCACCATGGCCTTCACAACGCTGACGCCAACACCCGCAGCCTCAGCCAGTTCTGAGGCTCGCTGCGCAAAGCCTGCCGCCTGCAAAACCCGCGCCCGCTGCGGCGTCATGCGATTGGGTGGCATCCCACTGGCGCGGTAAGCAATCTGCTCACGGGGAGCCCCTAATGCTGACGGCACCCGCAACACCATGCGCAGCACATTGCCCGGCGGCTCGAGGTAATAAGCCGCCAGCCAGTCGACAAATTTCCGGTGCGTCTCCGGCAAGGCTGGCAAATCAAACACCCGCGTCACATCGCGGAGCTTCTTCTGCGTTGCCACCTCCGACTCCAGCCCCCACACCACCCCGATCACCGCGCGCGGCCCCAACGGCACTTCAACATAAGACCCAAGGACCAACGCCATGCCCTCCGGCACCCGGTAAGAATAAGCCCCCGCAAGGGCAAGCGGCAGCAACACATTGGCGAATCCGGTCATCGCCAAAGGAATAGACTTGGAAGCAGCCCCCATCCAGCCCTATATCGCCCCATGCCGGAGGCCCGCGAGATCGTCTATAATGAGCCGTCGCTGCTGGCCCTGCGACTGCGAGCCGAAGCGAATGTGACGCTGCTCGAAAGTGTGATGCGCCGCGAGCGTCTCGGGCGATATTCCTTTCTCGCCTGCAATCCGAAATCGACCATCGGTGATTTTGGCATGATCGACCGCATCCTCGCTGAAAACCAGCAGCCCCATCTCCCCGGCCTCCCCCCATTCCAGGGCGGGCTTGCCGGGTATATTTCATATGATTTTGGCCGCCGCCTTGAACCCAATGCCCGCGTGCCCGACTTTGCGCCAATCTGCGACGACATCGTTCTGCATCACTACGACACCGTCATCGCAACTGACCACATGCAGGAACGCGCCTGGATCATCTCCACCGATCCGGCGCAAGCTGATCATCTTGAGCGGCTCCTCAACCGCAAAGCCGCCGCCACCGGCTCAGCCGTCATTGCGGGCTTCCAGTCAAATTTCACCCGTGGGACCTATGAAAGCGCTGTCGCCAAGACCATCGACTACATTCTCGCCGGTGATATTTTCCAGGCCAACATCACGCAGTGCCTGTCAGCGCCCATACCTGAAAACTTCGACGCGCTGGCTTTCTACTGCCGCCTTCGCGAAACCAATCCCGCCACCTTCGCAGCCTTCCTCGATTACGGCGACATCCAGATCGCCTCCAGCTCGCCCGAGCGCTTGATCAGTGTTGAGAATAATGCTGTCGAAGCCCGCCCCATCAAGGGGACCCGCCGCCGCGATGCGGATCCTGCCCGCGACGCCGCGCTCATCGCCGAGCTTGCCGCCAGCCGCAAGGACCGCGCCGAGAATGTGATGATCGTCGATCTCCTGCGGAGTGACCTTTCCCGCGTCTGCGCGCCGGGCTCCGTCAAAGTCCCCATGCTCTGCGGCCTTGAGACTTATGCCTCCGTGCATCACCTCACCTCTGTCATCACCGGTGAACTGCGCGATGGCAAAACCACCAGCGATCTCATCGCCGCGATTTTCCCTGGCGGCTCGATCACCGGCGCCCCTAAAATCCGCGCCATGGAAATCATCGCCGAAATCGAGCAAACGCCGCGCGGGGTCTATTGCGGCGCCATCGGCTATCTCGGCTTTAATGGTCGAAGCGACCTCAACATCGCCATCCGCACCGCGCAGTTTTCAAAAGGCGTGGCCCGCGTCCAGGCCGGCGGCGGCATCACTGCGCGCTCGCAAGCCCCTGCTGAATATGAAGAAAGCCTCACCAAGATCTCCCGCATCCTGCAGGCCTTCGCGCCTTGATCCTGATCATCGATAATTACGATTCCTTCGTCCACAATATCGCCCGCTATTTTGAGGAGCTGGGCGAGGCCGCGCAAGTTGTGCGCAATGACGCGGCAATCCCCTCGGGCTTCAAGGCCATCGTCATCTCCCCCGGCCCCTGCACACCGCATGAAGCTGGCCAGTCGCTGGACATCGTGCGCCAATATTCGGGCCAGTTTCCCATCCTCGGCATCTGCCTTGGTCATCAGGTGATAGGCCAGGCCTTTGGCGGCAGGGTGATCCGCGCCAAGCGCCCGATGCACGGCGATTCATCGGAAATCATCCATGATGGCGCCGGCATTTTCGCGGGCCTGCCGCCCCGCTTCAGCGCTGGCCGCTATCATTCGCTTATCGTCGAGTTGGATAACTCAAGTTTAGAAATCACCGCCCGCAGCGACGAAGGCGAGATCATGGGCCTCAAGCACCGCGAGCATCCCACATACGGCGTCCAGTTCCACCCCGAATCCATCCTCACCGAACACGGCTATGACATGCTGAGGAATTTCCTCAAGGTGGCGACATGACACTCAACAGCCAAGACCGCGGCCTGCTGCTGGGCGACGGCATCTTCGAAACCCTCCTTGTACTGAACAACACCGCCCTTTGGCGCGCCGAACATCTCGCCCGCATGGAGCGCGCCGCAGCGGAGTTGGGCATCGCCTATGACCGCGCCATGATCAACGCCGCCATCGACGCGCATCTTTCACTTGACCCGCATGTCCTGCGCCTCACCCTCACGCGTGGCCTGACACCGCGCGGCCTCGCCAGCAACGGCGGTGATCCCACCCTGCTCGTCAGCCTCGATCGCTTCGACACCAGCCTCATGTTCCAGCCTGTCACCCTGGCCACATCACGCATCCGCCGCAATGAATACGCGCCGTCCTCGCGCCTCAAGACCCTCTCCTATATTGACAACATCGCCGCCGCCCGCGAAACGGCGCCCTATGAAGCCCTGATGCTGAACACCGCGAGCCATGTCGCCAGCGCCACCATCGCCAACATTTTTCTCCTCAAGGATGGTGAACTGATCACGCCCGCGCGCGATCAGGCCATTCTCCCCGGTGTCATGCGCGGGCTTCTGCTCGAATACTTCCCACATACAGAGCGCATCATTGCCCCCGCCGAACTCTTCACCGCCGACGCCGTCTTCCTCACCAACAGCCTCCGCTTTATCCGCCCGGTCACCAGTCTCGACGGCAAGCCGCTGCGGAGCGCTGACTTGACCCCGCAAATCACCAAACTCTGCGATCTCGCCAAACAGCAATGCAAGATTGATTTGAGGGTTGTGAAAGATTAAGCCAACGCTCAACAAACAGGAGAGACTCCCATGAAATTTTTCGTCGATACCGCTGACGTGAAAGACATCCGCGAACTGGCCGATATCGGCCTGCTTGATGGTGTCACCACCAATCCCACGCTCATCGCCAAGTCAGGCCGCGCCTTCAAGGAAGTGATCGCCGAGATTTGCGGGCTGGTCGAAGGCCCGGTGAGCGCCGAAGTCACAGCGCTCGATGCCGAAGGCATGATCCGCGAGGGCCGCGACCTGCGCCAGATCGCCAAGAATGTCGCCGTCAAAGTGCCGCTCACACTCGCCGGCCTCAAGGCTTGCAAGACGCTCACCTCCGAAGGCACCATGGTCAATGTGACGTTGTGCTTCAGCGCCAATCAGGCCCTTCTTGCCGCCAAGGCGGGTGCCAGTTTCATCTCCCCCTTCATCGGCCGCCTTGATGACATCAATCTCGACGGCATGGAGCTGATCTCCGAAATCCGCCAGATTTACGACAATTACGCCTTTGACACTGAAATCCTCGCCGCGTCGATCCGCACCGCCAACCACGTCAAACAAGCCGCCCTCATCGGCGCCGACGTCGCCACCTGCCCCCCCGCCGTGCTCAAATCCCTCGCCAATCATCCGCTCACCGACAAAGGCATCGAAATGTTCCTGACTGACTGGAAAAAAACCGGGCAGTCGATACTGTAGCTTACTTCCTTCTGCCCTTGCGGGAGAAGGTGGCGCGGTAGGCACCGAATGAGGGGGTGGTTCAGCGAGTCGAAAACTTCTTGAGCCCGCCCCCTCATCCGTCTCGCGCCCAGGAAAGAGGGCGCGGGTGCACTTTCCCCCGCAATGGGGGAGGAAAGAACAGTAAACTTCGCGCAACCATTTGGCGCTAGGAACTCGGTATGGCCGATCTCGCGTTCACCTTCGCCCCCGATGCCGCCAAGGCCGCCCAGCAATGGCTCACCGCGCTTAAATCCGAGCGCCGCGTGGCCGCCAATACCCTCGAAGCCTATGCCCGTGATCTCGGCCAGTTGGCGCAGTTCCTGATGGACCACCTCGGCGCTCCCGCCACCATCGCCGATCTTGCCGGTCTGGGCGCTGCCGATTTCCGCGCCTTCCTCGCCAATCGTCGTTCAGGCGGCGCGCAGAGCCGGAGCCTCGCCCGCCAACTCTCCGCCATCCGCTCCTTCTTCCGCCATACCGAGCGCAACAATGACTTTCGCAATCCCGCGATCACCATCCTGCAATCGCCCAGGCTCGCCCACTCAGTGCCCAAGCCGCTCACCATCTCGCAGGCAGCGCGCGTCAGCGCCGCTGATATTCTGTCCACGGATGAAACGCCAAAATGGGTCACCGCCAGAGACGCCGCTGTGCTCACCCTGCTCTACGCCTGCGGACTCCGCATCTCCGAAGCGCTGGGCCTTACCTTGCGCGAATCCCGCACCGATCCCCTCGTTGTCATCGGCAAGGGCAACAAGACCCGCATCGTGCCGGTTCTCCCCCAGGCCCGGGCAGCGCTCGAAACCTACCTCGATCTCTGCCCTTTCCCACTCAAGGAAAACGAGCCCTTGTTTCGTGGTGTCAAGGGAGGTCCTCTCAACGCCCGCAACATCCAGCTTTTGATGGAGAGAATGCGGGGCGCCCTTGGCCTGCCCGATTCAGCAACACCGCATGCGCTGCGCCATTCCTTCGCCACGCATCTTCTCGGCAGCGGCGCTGATCTCCGCGTCATCCAGGAACTCTTGGGCCATGCCAGTCTTTCCAGCACGCAAATCTACACCGAAGTGAACCGCGCCCATCTTTTGAGCCAATACAAGAAAGCCCACCCACGCGCTTAAGAATGAATGGCGCGGCCTGCCACCGCCATCGCCGCTTCCTTCACCGCCTCCGCCAAGGTTGGGTGCGCATGACAGGTGCGGGCCAGATCTTCCGCCGAGCCGCCAAACTCCATCAGCACCGCCACTTCGTGAATAAGCTCGCCTGCCTGCGCGCCAACAATGTGGCAGCCCAGCACCCGGTCTGTGCGCGCATCCGCCAGGATTTTTACAAAGCCCTCCGTGGCCTGATTGGCCTTGGCGCGGCCATTGGCGAGGAACAGGAATTTCCCCGCCTTGTAATCCACGCCAGCCGCCTTCAGCTCATCTTCTGACTTGCCAACAGTCGCCACTTCCGGCGAGGTGTAAACCACACCGGGAATGACTTCATAATTCACATGCCCCGCCTGGCCCGCCAAAATCTCGGCCAATGCGATGCCCTCATCCTCCGCCTTGTGCGCCAGCATCGGCCCCCGGATGACATCGCCAATGGCATAAATCCCAGGCACACTGGTGGCGAAATGCGCATCGACCTCAACACGGCCCCTGGCATCAAGCTTGACGCCAATAGCGTCCAGCCCCAATCCCTCCGTATACGGAACACGCCCCACCGCCACGAGAACGCAATCAGCCTCAACCGTCTCGGCGGGATCAAGTGTCAGCGTCACCTTGGACTTGGCTTTGGCTGCCGCCGTCACCTTGGTGGACAGCTTGAAGGCAAAGCCCTGCTTTTGTAAAATCTTCTGGAAAGCATTCGCCACATCGTGGTCCATCCCCGGCAGAATGCGGTCGAGATATTCAATAACCGTCACCTTGGAACCAAGCCGCGCATAGACCGACCCCAGTTCCAGCCCGATAACCCCAGCCCCGATCACCACCAGATGCGCCGGCACTTGTCTCAATTCCAAAGCGCCCGTGGACGAAACGATCAGCGTCTCATCAATCTCGATGCCCTTGAGCCTGGCCACATCCGAGCCCGTGGCAATCACGATACTTTTCGTCTCAATCACCACGCCAGCCACTTCAACCTTGCCAGCCGCAATTACTTTCCCCGCGCCCCGGAACACCGTCACCTTGTT
>JANOTU010000659.1:0-4851 GCA_031416515.1 Hyphomicrobiales bacterium | reverse complement strand
GGCCATTCCTGCGTCAAGGGCCGCTTCGCCTGGGGCTATGCCACGCACCGGGACCGCGTCACCAAGCCGATGATCCGTGAACGGATTACCGATGCGTGGGCGGAAGTCTCCTGGGACGAGGCCATTTCCTTCACCGCAAAGCGCTTCAAGGACATCCAATCCAGATATGGCCGCGGCGCAATCGGCGGCATCACCTCGTCGCGCTGCACCAATGAGGAAGTCTACGCTGTCCAGAAAATGATCCGCGCGGCGTTCCGCAACAACAATGTCGATACCTGTGCGAGGGTCTGCCATTCGCCCACCGGCTACGGACTCTCCAAGACCTTCGGCACCTCCGCTGGCACCCAGGATTTCAAGTCGGTTGATGCGTCAGATGTCATCATCATCATCGGCGCCAATCCCACCGACGGCCATCCGGTCTTTGCTTCGCGCATGAAAAAGCGCCTGCGCCAGGGGGCCAGGCTCATCGTCATCGACCCCCGTCGCACCGATATCGTGCGCTCGCCCCATGTCGAGGCGGAGTTCCATCTGCCGCTGATGCCGGGCACCAATGTGGCCGTGGTCAACGCGCTTTCGCATGTCATCGTCACCGAGGGCCTCGCCGACAACGCCTATGTCGCGGAACGCTGCGATCCGGTCGAGTTCGCCCGCTGGGAAAAATTCATCCGTGAACAGAGAAATTCGCCGGAAGCGCTGGAGGGCGTCACCGGCGTTCCAGCGGCCGATGTCCGCGCCGCCGCCCGGCTTTTTGCCACCGGCGGCAATGGCTCCATCTATTACGGGCTTGGCGTCACCGAGCACAGCCAGGGCTCCACCATGGTGATGGCCATGGCCAATCTCGCCATGCTCACCGGCAATGTCGGCCGCAACGGCGTCGGCATCAATCCGCTGCGCGGCCAGAACAATGTCCAGGGCGCCTGCGACATGGGCTCCTTTCCGCATGAGCTTCCCGGCTACCGGCATGTGTCTGACGACACGGTGCGCCAGATGTTTGAAACCGTGTGGCAGACAGCCCTTGATGCGGAGCCGGGCCTCCGCATTCCCAACATGCTGGATGCCGCAGTCGAAGGCGCCTTCAAGGGCATCTTCATTCAAGGAGAAGATATCGCGCAGTCCGACCCCAACACCAGGCATGTGACGGCGGGCCTTGAGAACATGGACTGCGTTGTGGTGCAGGATCTGTTCCTCAATGAAACCGCCGCCTTCGCCCATGTGTTTTTCCCCGGCACATCCTTCCTCGAAAAAGACGGCACCTTCACCAATGCCGAACGCCGCATCAACCGGGTGCGCCAGGTGAAAGCGCCAATGCAGGGCAAGCATGAATGGCAGGTGGTGTGCGAACTGGCCAGCGCCATGGGCTATCCGATGAGCTATGATACTGCGTCGGAAATCATGGACGAGATCGCGCGCGTCACCCCCACCTTTGCCGGCGTGTCTTTCGAAAAACTTGACCGGCTGGGTTCGGTGCAGTGGCCCTGCAACGACAAAGCCCCCGAAGGCACGCCGATCATGCATGTGGGCGGCTTTGTGCGGGGCAAGGGCCGCTTCATGATCACCGAATTTGTGGCAACGCCAGAGCGCGCCAACCGCTCTTTCCCGCTCATTCTCACCACGGGCCGCATCCTGTCACATTACAATGTCGGCGCACAGACGCGGCGCACCGCCAATGTCGCCTGGCACAAGGAGGACGTGCTGGAAATCCACCCCCATGACGCGGAACTGCGCGGCATCAAGGATGGAGCCATGGTCTCGCTCGCCAGCCGCATCGGCGCCACAACGCTTCGCGCGCGGATCACCGACCGGATGCCCGAGGGCGTGGTCTACACCACCTTCCATCATCCGGTGACCGGCGCCAATGTCATCACCACCGAATATTCCGACTGGGCCACGAATTGCCCGGAATACAAGGTCACCGCCGTGCAGATTACCCTCTCAAATCACCCCTCGGACTGGCAAACCGAATGGCAGGAGCGCGAAGACGAGAACAAGCGGATAGCGCCTTTGGTTGCGGCGGAATGAAGTCTTCAAAGCTCCGTCATCCCGGCGAAAGCCGGGACCCATCACTCCACGCGGCACCATGGGTCCCGGATTTCGCCGGGATGACGGAAACAGGGGATTGCTCCCGCCCCGCCGCCGGAACTTTACACACTCCATCGGGCCCCGAGCCCACCATCTGGCAAGTGCCGGAGGAAGTTCCCGTCGCCATCCTGTTCAACTCGGAACATTACGCGGTGATGATGGCAACCCCCGCCCATCTTGATGATTTCGCTGTGGGCTTCGCGCTCGCTGAAGGCATTGCCGCCAAAGCTTCCGATATTGACGCCGTTCTGGTTCTCCCCACCGAGCATGGCTTCGCCGTTGACATCGCCGCGCGCAACCTGAGCCACCGGCCCAGGCGCAGCCTTGAGGGCCGCACCGGCTGCGGGCTTTGCGGCATTGAGGACATCATGGATGTGGTTCGCATGCCGGGCCGCGCGCTGCCCGATGTGGCACTCCCGCCCCAAGCCGTAGCCTGCGCCTTCGCAGCGCTGCCAGAACACCAGCCGATGAACGCCGTCAACCGCACCGTCCACGCCGCCGCCTGGTGCTCCGTGGACGGAGCAATTCTGCTGGCGCGCGAGGATGTGGGCCGCCACAACGCCCTCGACAAGCTCATCGGCGCATTGGCGCGAAAGGGCGCTGACTTCAGCTCAGGCTTTGTCCTCATGTCCAGCCGCTGCAGTTTCGAGCTGGTGCAAAAATGCGCCATCGCCGGTGTTGGCGCGCTCGCAACCGTCTCGGCCCCGACAGCGCTCGCCCTCACCCTGGCCAAACAGGCCCATCTCAAACTCGCAGCCCGGTCAAAGGGCGGCGTCATGATTTTCAATGAGGACTAGACCAATGGAAACCCGCGACATGGTCCGCATGGCCAACCAGATCGCCACTTTCTGCAAGGGCTACGGCGAGACGGCGGCCATGGAAACCGCCGACCACATCAACCGCTTCTGGGACCCCCGCATGCGCAAAACCCTCCTCGCTTATCTGGCTAAAGGCGGCGAAGGGCTGGACCCGCTGGTGAAAGAATCCGTGGCCGCAATCAGGCCGCCGCCCGCCGCTTCGCCTTAGGCAGCCGCCACATGTGGTCAACGAGGTCGTCAACCGCAATTCCCGACTCCGAATAGGCGACGCCGGCCACCGTTATGCCCGCCTCCGCGACGCTCTCCTGCCGCCCTGAGACCAGCGGATGCCACCAGGCAAGAGGTGTGCCCTCGTCGATCAGGCGGTAGGCGCAGGTTGGCGGAAGCCAGCCGAGTTCGCCCACGTTCTTTGGCGTCAGCGTCACGCAGTCAGGCACGCGTTCGGCGCGTTTTTTATAATCCGTACACTGACAGGTTTTGAGGTCGAGGAGCCTGCAGGCGGTTTTGGTGTAGAGAAACTCTCCCGTGTCCTCGTCCTCCAGCTTGTTGAGGCAGCAGCGGCCACAGCCATCGCAAAGCGATTCCCATTCCACCTTGGTCATCTCGCCAAGAGATTTGGTTTTCCAGAAAGGCTCCATGCTTTACGGCACAACTTCCCCATGCAGGTTGAGATCGAGGCCTTGGGTCTCGACATCACGGGTGACACGAAGACCAATACTCAGATCAATGAGCTTCAAAATAGCATAGATCGCCGCCCCGCGCCATGCCGCCGCCACCACACGGCCCACAAACTGAATGCCAGGCTGGGCCACATTGCCGTCAAGCAACCCCGAGGTCCCGCCCTTCCCTGCCCGCTGCCTCCTGTCAAGAACCGTGGCCGCTTGCAAAGTCCATATTGCTCCCCTAACTTGGGGCGAGCGCGATTTGGACATAATCGCCCGCTAACGAAAACCCCGAAGGTCAACAGGTCAGGCGCGCAGTGAATTCATCATTCAGTAAATTCGTTGCTTCTCTCTGGAAGATGGATTCCGTCATCGGAACCGCCCTGTTTGAGACCTGGGACTGGCTGAAGCGCGCAGGGTCGGCCTATTCATCCTTTCTTTACCGCTTCCGGCTCAGTGGCCTCCGCCGGGTTGTGGTTGATATTTTCGACGATGTCGCCACCTTCGGCGTGATCATCGCCTTCGGTCTCCTCGCTTATGCGCTGCCGCCTTTTTCAGGCACCGGCGATGTGTGGAACCGGGGCCGCGAATATGCCGTCACCCTCACCGACATCAACGGCGAAATCATCGGGCGGCGCGGCATCCGCCAGGACGACGCCATTCCGCTGGACGACCTTCCCCAGCACCTGATCAACGCGGTGCTGGCCACGGAAGACGCGCGCTTTTATGATCACTTCGGCGTGGATGTGATCGGCACGATGCGCGCCGTCATTCACAATGCGCGCTCCGACGCTGGCCTCCAGGGTGGCTCCTCGCTCACCCAGCAGGTGGCCAAGAACCTGTTCCTTTCGCCTGAGCAAACCATCCGCCGCAAGGTTCACGAGGCCTTCCTCTCGGTGTGGATCGAGGCGCGCCTCAGCAAGGATGAAATCCTCAAGCTCTATCTCGACCGCTCCTATCTCGGCGGCGGCAATTTTGGCGTGGAGGCTGCATCGCAGTTCTATTTCGGCAAATCGGTGCGCGACATTGGCCTCGTGGAGTCGGCGATGCTGGCGGGCCTGTTCAAGGCCCCGTCGAAATACGCCCCCACCGCCAATATCGAAGCCACGCGCGCGCGCACCAATGTGGTGCTCTACCGCATGCTGGATGTGGGCTTCATCAGCCAGGGCGAATTGCTGCTGGCGCGCCGCCAGCCCGCCAACGTCATCGCCCAGAACATCAATGACAGCCCCAACTGGTTCCTCGACAAGGCCTACACCGACACCGTCGCCCTGCTCGAAGCCAACAAGCTC
>JANOTU010000658.1:0-2187 GCA_031416515.1 Hyphomicrobiales bacterium | reverse complement strand
GCCGTAGTGTACGGAGCCTCGATCAGGTCAGAGTTCATGGTGTCGGCGCTGGTAACGGCGTCAAGGCAGGAAACGGGCCACACTTCGGCTTACACACCTGTCTGGCTCAAACCGGGCAAGTCGCAGTAACACACCCGGTGGAAAGCAAGGCACTCCCGATGTGGAAACTACCAACCGGAGAGCCGTATGCGGGAAAACCGCCCGTACGGTTCGGAGAGAGGGGAGGGCGAAAGCCCTTCCCTGCCCCTATCCAGCTTTACCCCAAATCATGGTCTGTGGCGTGGATGCGGATAGCCTGGCGGAACTGCCGCACGGTTTCCGCCATGCCGAGTGTCAGCGCATCGGCGATGATGGCGTGGCCGATTGAGACCTCCGCCAGATTGGGCAGGGCTTTGACCAGTGCGGGGAGGTTGGCGCGGGTGAGGTCGTGGCCGGCGTTGAGGCCGATGCCTGCGGCGGCGGCGGCGTGGCCGGTGGCCACCACCTTGGCAAACTCGCGGGCAATGTCGGCAGGTGAGAATGCGCCGCCATAGGGGCCGGTGTAAATTTCAACCCGGTCAGCGCCGACGGATTTGGCGAGAGCGGGGAGGGTCGCATCAGGGTCAATGAACAGCGAGACCCGCATGTTGGCGTGGTGCAGGCGCGCGGTGATTGCGGTGAGCAGCGCTGCGTTGTGGGCAATGTCCCAGCCATGATCGGAGGTACCCTGCGCGGGATCATCGGGCACCAGCGTCACCTGGTCAGGGCGGTTGGCCTCCACCAGCTTGAGGAAACGCTCATCCGGATAGCCCTCGATATTGTATTCGCGGCCCGGAAACTGGCGCACGAGATCGCGCAGCACCGGCACGTCTTTTGTCTTTATATGCCGCTCATCAGGCCGGGGATGGACGGTGAGGCCCGCAGCCCCCGCTTCAAGCACAATCCGTCCCAGCCCCTCCAGCGCTGGCCACGGCAAATCGCGCCGGTTGCGGAGATAGGCGATGGCGTTGACATTAACGGACAGTTTGCAGGGCAAAGGCGGGACTCCGGGTTTCAGGCGGCGGATTTGAAGCGCGACACTTTCACGTCACGCGCGGTTTTGCGGGTCTTGTCGATGTCATATTGCAATTGCATCTTGAGCAACAGGTCCATGGAAACGCCAAAGGCCTTCTCCATCCGCAATGCCAGTTCCGGCGAAAAGCTGGCCTTGCCGTTCAACACAGCGCTCAGCGCAGGCCTTCCTACACCCAGCGCCGCCGCCGTCGTTACTGTCAAACCGCTCATAACTTCCCGCATCAGTTCGCCGGGGTGCGATGGCGCATGCATTCGAAGCATTTCATCCTCCTCCAAGTTCATGCCGCCGCAGCCAGTCGGCAACAATCTGGCGAATTGCGTCTGTGCGCAACCCAGCCTTGTCGGCAGCACCATATTCAATCGAGTGTGGCCACTGATGAAATGTTGTGTGCAACATGCGAGTTCAGTGTGTTTTCCCTTTTGGGATGATCACTCCCAAGCGGCGTTCCCAGTTTTCAAGCTCTGATGGCGGCAACCATTCGTCATCTTCATAGTCCAACAACGAAACAAAATCGTCTGTTTCCGGGCTATACAAGTAGCCAACTGGAAGCTCACCACCCGGACCTTCAAGGTGGCCTGGCAATTCATTCAGGACACACCCCATTGCCGTAAACAGCTCAATTGCCTTGCCGACCTTAATCCAGCCTTTGGTGCCGAAAGGGAAGGCCACGGGCTTAAGCTGCGATGCCTGATCCAACAACGCGGACAGACAAATTTTGTGCCAGCGGAGAAGTTATAGATGCTACCGGCTTAAGCTCTGTCTTTGCGCGATTGAACATTTCCAGGAAACGACGCGGCGCCGGGCCAATGCCTTCCAGAGGCTTGCGGCCCAAGTGATTGGTAATACGGGTATTTTCAGCAACGGCCCGCATAAAAGCTTCGGGAATTGCCTCTACATCGCTGGTGTGTGCCACAATATCATATTCTATGCCCTGGATGACCCAAAGCCCGCCATCGCCTCCCTCCCGGAAAGCAACTGCATTGATCTGATTTTCGTGAGACACCTGATTTAACTCCAATACACAATACCATATATGCCGCTTGGCATATATGGTATGGCTCTTGGGCTTCTTTAAGTCAATCAGAGTGGATGGTTCAGGGCGATTCAGTAAACTGCGCGCAGGCCAAAGGATC
>JANOTU010000657.1:0-10481 GCA_031416515.1 Hyphomicrobiales bacterium | reverse complement strand
GGTGGCGCGCGGTGTAGCCGACATTGTCGAGGTCATTGTGCTTGCCGCCGGCGCGCACGCATTTTTGCGCTGTGGTGGCGCGGGAATAGGGTCGTTTTTCAAGGCCCGTGAAGACGTTCTTGAACTGCACCATGCCCGAATTGGCGAACATGAGGGTTGGGTCATTGCGCGGCACCAGCGGCGAAGACGCCACAACCGCGTGGCCCTGCCGCTTGTAGAATTCCAGAAATGTCGAACGAATCTGCGCCAGTGAAGTCATGTACAAGTGCCGAGGTTGAGGTCGGCGATCAATTATCCAATCAGTCCAGACAATACCAGAACTAATTCAAGTCCTTGAATGAAAACGGCGTCCTCCGGGGGCACGGAGGACGCCTGCGCCTATCGGTGTGTGGGGACACACCTTGCACAACCAGCACCCCATGGGGTGAAGTGCCGGTTAACTTATCGCCAATTCAACAATAGATTAATCTTCGACGGAAGAATCTTCTTTTTCTCCGCCTTTGCTCAAGGCTGAACCAATAAGCCCCGCATTGCTGCGGATCGCCGCTTCTATGGCATTTGCCACATCGGCATGCTGTTTGAGGAAGGTTTTGGCATTCTCGCGGCCCTGGCCGATGCGTTCACCACTGTAGGAATACCACGAGCCCGATTTTTCAACGACTCCGGCGGTAACACCCAGATCGACCAGTTCGCCCACCTTGGAAATGCCCTCGCCATACATGATGTCGAACTCTACCTGCTTGAAGGGCGGGGCCACCTTGTTCTTGACCACCTTGACGCGGGTCTGGTTGCCCACCACATCGTCGCGCTCCTTGATGGCGCCGATGCGGCGGATATCGAGGCGGACGGAAGCATAGAATTTCAAGGCATTGCCGCCGCTTGTGGTCTCGGGCGAGCCAAACATCACGCCAATCTTCATGCGGATCTGGTTGATGAAGATCACCATGCAGTTCGACTTGGAAATGGACGATGTCAGCTTGCGCAGCGCCTGGCTCATCAGCCGGGCCTGAGCGCCGGGAAGCTGGTCGCCCATCTCGCCTTCAAGCTCAGCGCGCGGCGTGAGCGCTGCCACGGAATCGACCACGAGAATTTCAACAGCGCCAGAACGCACCAGAGTGTCTGCAATTTCAAGGGCTTGCTCGCCCGTATCGGGCTGGGAAATCAGCAGCTCATCGACATTGACGCCAAGCTTTCGGGCATAAATTGGGTCAAGCGCGTGTTCCGCATCGATAAAAGCACAAATGCCGCCGCGCTTTTGCGATTCTGCGATGGTTTGCAGGGCGAGCGTGGTTTTGCCCGAGGATTCAGGCCCATAAATCTCTACGACGCGCCCGCGCGGCAAGCCGCCAATGCCCAAGGCAATATCCAGCCCCAGCGAGCCCGTTGAAATCGCCTCGATTTCAAGGGCCGTGCTGGCCCCCAACTTCATGACCGAACCCTTGCCGAACGCCCGTTCGATCTGGCTCAGGGCCGCTTCCAACGCCTTGTTTTTATCCATTGTTGCTGTGTTCTCAACGACCCGAAGACTTGCCTGTGCCATAACCTTGCTCCCTTATTTCATATGACCTGACCAAACGCAAACACCACATCCCCGCTGGTCGTGTTGCATGTATGTTCTATTTTTGTTCAGAATGCAAGAGGAATTTTATGAGAACAAAAATGGAACTAGAATATTTCAAGATTCCATCACTTCTTTGACTTTTTCAATCAGTTCCTTGAGCGAAAAGGGTTTGGGGAGGAAGACGAAATCGCTTTGACCTTCGAGGTTTTTCTCAAAGGCGTCAGCGGCATAGCCAGAGACAAAGATGATCCTGGTCTTGATGCCGCGCTCGCGGATTTCCCGCAGCAGTGTCGGCCCGTCCATTTCCGGCATGACCACATCCGAAAGGATGAGATCAAAGCCCTCGCTGTCGCTGTCGATCACTTCCAGAGCGCTCTCGCCTGAATCCGCCTCAATAACAGTGTAGCCGCGCGAAGTCAGGGCGCGGAGCGCATAGGCGCGAACCGAATCCTCGTCTTCCACAAGCAAAATGCGGCCAATGCCGGTGTGATCCACGCGCTTTTTTGGCGCCGCCACCGTTTCCGCAGCGGCCACGGCTGCTGGATAATGCCGCGGCAGATAAATCCGGAATTTGGTGCCCTTCCCCACAACGCTGTCGCAGAAAATGAACCCGCCGGTTTGCTTGACGATGCCGTAAACAGTTGAAAGACCAAGCCCGGTTCCCTTGCCCACCTCCTTGGTGGAAAAAAACGGCTCCCACATTTTGGCCAGCACGTCGGCTGGAATGCCGGAGCCTGTATCCTCAACCACGCAGGCCACATATTCCCCAGGTGGCAAAAGCTCGGCCTTGAGTTTCCGCGATTCTCCCAATGAAACATTGACAGTTGTCACCGTCAGGGTGCCACCCTCCGGCATGGCATCGCGGGCGTTGACCGCGAGGTTGATGATCACCTGCTCAAACTGATTGATGTCAACCAGCACCAGCCCGAGACCCCGCGCATGGTTGATCGTGAGCTTGACTTTTTCGCCCAGCGACCGGCGCAGCAGGCTGTCGAGATCAGACAGGGCCTCGGTGAGCGCATGCACCTTGGGCTGCAGGGTTTGCCGCCGCGAAAAGGCCAGAAGCTGCCGCACCAGGTTGGCGGCGCGGTGGGCGTTCTGCTTGATGTTCATAATATCGGCAAATGCCGGGTCAGTGGGCCTGAGCTTGGCCAGCAAGAGATCGGCAAAGCCAATGATGGGGGTGAGCACATTGTTGAAATCATGGGCGATGCCGGACGCCAGCTGGCCCACGGCTTGCATTTTTTGGCTCTGCGCCAGTTGCACTTCCAGCGCCTTGCGCTCGGTTGTGTCCGTGGCAAAGACTGTTACATTTGTATCATCAGCACTGAGGCGCAGCAGGATCAACTCCACCAGGCGCGGCGTTTCCGCAGCGATTGTCACGGCAACAAGCTGGGGTTGTCCCGCATGGGCCATGGCCCTGGCGCAGGCCTCGGAAAGGCAGGAGCGCTCGACCTCGCCAACCAACGCAGACAGCTTGGCGCCGCGCTTGAGATTGGTAGAAAGCTCAAGAAACGCCGCATTGGCCTCGCGGAGATCACTGTCAGCAGAAATCACGGCGATCCCCAGCGGCGCCATGGCGATGAACCGGGTGAGACGCAGGCTGGCGTCATCGTCGGCGTTGGCCATCAGGGCCCGCGGCAAAACCAGCGAACGCGATGGCTGGGCTTCACCAGAGGCTGCAAAATCAACCCGGTGTATAATCTGCACGGGCATGGGCTGCCCACGCGCATCCGTCAGATCAAACTCGAAAGTCTCGGTCACCGCGCCCCCGGGTTCTGCTTCCACAGCACTCAGCAACAGGCAGCCATCCTTGCCGACAACATCTGAAAGCTTGAGCGCGCCGCTGTCGGCTTCTGTCACATCAAGGCCCAGCCAGCCTGCAAGTGTTGCATTGAGATAATCCACTTTACCGCCTGGAATAGTTGAAAAAAACCCAGCCGGTCCGTGGTCGAGGTAGGTGATGATATATTGTAGCCTGGCAAATGCCTGCTCCTGCCTTGCGCGGTCATTGCTGATGTCGGTAAGTTGCCAAAGGTTGCAGCCTTGACCATGGCCGGGCGTTACTTTGAGGCGGAGCCACACCGGGCTGTCAACGCGCGCAGTCGGCGCAGGGGACCCCGGGGGGAGGCGTATTTCGCGCTCGGCGGATTTCCCTTCAAGAGCTGCCTGCGACAGCTTGTAGACCGGCTCGGAAAAATCCGGCTGGCCGGTAAACAGTCCCTCCATGCTCACCAGTCCTCCGGCCAGCCTGCGATAGGCCGCATTGGCAAAAACCGCGCGCCCCCTCGCATCGGTCAAAACCATGGGATCATTCAGGGAATTGATCATCTCGTCACGAAAATCTGGCTGCCTGGCCAGCTCGGCGGATACTGTGAACCAGGCTAGAAGGCATAAAGCCGCCGCTCCGACAGATAACCCCACTGGCCAGATCGGCGCAGCGGCCCGCAGATTAAAGGCAGCCACAGCCAGAATCACCGCTGCGGCCAGTGCCAGAAGCAAAATGAGCGCGCGTATAATGCGGCCAAAGCCAGCATCATCCAGCCCCGCCTTGCTCCTGCCAGCCCCTGAATCCGCCATCAAATCCCACTCCGAATCACTTTCAATATAGGCGATTTGCAAGCCTGCGGCATAACTCGTGAGCGGCAGGGCCAAATCAAAGCCCTTGAAATTTTCTCGCCATTGGGGCATCTTGTGGCCTTGCCCGGCCTTAAACGTTAGCGCGTAGGCCGGGTCTCTCTTTTTCACGAGAGCCCGCAAATATCAGCCGACCGGGTGAAACCGGGCGGGTTTTACAAGCTTGGACAAGACCTATGGAAAAAGTACCGATGACGGCGAATGGTCATTCCGCCATGACCGAAGAAATCAAGCACCTGAAATCGGTGGAGCGCCCCCGCATCATCCGCGCCATCGAGGAAGCCCGCAGCCACGGCGATCTCTCAGAGAATGCCGAATACCACGCCGCCAAGGAGCAGCAGGGCTGGACCGAAGCGCGCGTGGCCGAGCTTGAGGACAAGATCAGCCGCGCTGAAGTGATCGACATTTCCAAACTCTCCGGCGACACCGTCACCTTCGGCGCCAAGGTCACCCTGGTTGATGAAGAAACTGACGCGCAAGCCTCCTACCAGATCGTCGGCGATTTCGAAGCGGACGTGAAGAAGGGCAAAATCTCGATCTCGTCCCCTATCGCCAGAGCCATTATCGGCAAGCGCAAGGGTGACAGCGTTGAAGTGGCAACCCCAGGCGGCGGCAAATCTTACGAGATCCTCAAGGTGAAGTGGGCGTGAGACTGGCGCCTCAGCTCAAGGCATCGCGCAAGCGGTAATACATCATCGCTGCCACCAGCATGGGGGTACGGATGGGGCCGCCGGGGAAGTTTGTGTGCTTGATGCGCGCCAGAAGATCGAAGCGCTCGGCCTGGCCTCTGATGGCTTCGGCCATCAGTTTTCCGTAAAGACCGCTCAGCGCCACACCCTGCCCGGAATAGCCATGGGCATAATAGACCGTGGGCGACAGTCGCCCACAATCAGGAATGCGGTTTGAGGTGATGGCAATGAGGCCGCCCCAGGCGTGGTCGATCTTCACATTGGCCAGTTGCGGAAACACCGCCGTCATGCGCGGACGCATATAGGCGCCGAGATCCGCAGGCTCCAGTGTCGAGTAGCTGGCCCTGCCGCCGAACAGCATTCGCCAATCGCGCGACAGCCTGAAATAATCGACGATGAAATTGGTGTTGGCCACCGCCTCGCCGTCGCGGATCAGGGCCCGCGCCCGGTTCTCGCCCAAAGGCTCCGTGGCGATGATATAGCTTGCCACCGGCATGATCCGTCCACGGAGTTTCGGCACCGTGGCGCCCAGATAGGCGTTGCCGGCAATGACCATGAACCTGGCGGTGACCGAGCCAAAGGCGGTGCGCGCCACGGGATTGTTTCCATGATCAACGCCCATGACATCGGAATGCTCATGAATGACAGCGCCTGCCTCCACTGCCGCCCGCGCCAGGCCCCGGCAATAGTTGAGGGGATGCAGATGTCCAGCGCCACTCTCGCGCATGGCCCCGTGATAGGCGCGCGTGCCAAGCCGATCTTCAAGTTCAGCCGTGCTCAAAAGTGTGACACCCTCGCAGCCAAGGGCTTCAAGCTCATCCTTCCATTGCTTCAGCCCGTCAAACAAATGCGGCTTGGTGATGGTGTGGAGATAGCCCCACTGCAAATCGCAATCGATCCGGTGATCGGTGATACGCTGCTTCAGCAAAGTCTTCGCCTCTTCCGCAAGCGCAAAGCATCTGGCTGCATCGGCCTTGCCAAGCTGGGCTTCGATCTTCTCCTGGCCAGAAGAAAACCCTGTGCAAATCTGGCCGCCATTGCGCCCCGAAGCGCCGTAACCCACATGCTCGGCCTCAAGCACAGTCACCTTGTAGCCAGCGCCCGCCAGTTCCAGCGCCGCCGAGAGCCCAGTATATCCAGCCCCGATCACGCAGACATCGGCCGTCACATCGCCGATCAGCGGCGCGTGTCTCACATAAGGCGCGGCGGTGGCATGATAGTAAGACGCAGCGTCAATGGAATTCGGCATCATCGTCAAGGTTTAACGCCCCCCCTTTCACAAGGTCAAGGCTCCGGGCTACACTGGCCAAGCCAACAACAATCAGGTCATCATGTCACAGCAGCGCTTTGAGGAATGGATCAATTCAAACAAGATCAGCGAGGTTGAATGCCTTGTCGCCGACATGTCGGGCACAGCGAGGGGAAAAATCCTTCCGCCGCAAAAATTTCTCAAAGGCAACCGCTCGCGCGGGCTTCGGGTTCCCGAGGAAGTCTTTACACTGACGATCAATGGCCGCTTCGTTTCCGACACCAATGCGGTAAGCGATTCCGCCATCGACATTTACATGCAGCCCGATGTCGAAACCATCCGCTTTGTACCGTGGTACACTGAACCCACGGCACAGGTGATCTGCGATGCCTTTCATCTCAATGATGAGCCGGTCGATATTTCGCCCCGCCATGTGCTCAGGCGCGTGCTTCAGCTCTACAAGGAAAAGGGCTGGAAGCCCGTGGTGGCGCCGGAGCTTGAATTCTATCTGGTCAAGAAGAACCTCGATCCTGATTATCCCCTCGATGCCGCCGTGGGCCGGTCAGGGCGGAAAGAACCCGGCGGCCAGGCTTACGGCATAGATGCCGCCAATGATTTTGATCCCATTGTTGAGGACATTTACGACTACTGCGAGGCCCAGGAGCTTGACGTTGACACGCTCAGCCACGAAAGCGGGCCGGCCCAGCTTGAGATCAATTTCAACCACGGCGATCCCCTCGAGCTTGCGGACCAGGTGTTCATCTTCAAGCGCACCGTGCGCCAGGCCGCGCTCAAGCACGACATGTATGCCACCTTCATGGCCAAGCCGCATGAAAATGAACCGGGGTCATCAATGCACATCCATCAATCGGTGCTCGATGCAAAAACCGGCAAGAATATTTTCTGCGACCGCGACGGCAAGCATTCCAAGCTGTTCCTCAATCATATCGGCGGCTTGCAGCGCTACCTGGCGGCGGCCCTCCCGCTCTTTGCGCCCAATGTGAATTCCTACCGGCGGCTTGTGCCGGGCTCAGATGCGCCGACAAATGTCCATTGGGCCACCGACAACCGCACGGTTTCTCTTCGCGTGCCTGCGTCGGACGCGCCCAACATGCGCGTGGAAAACCGTGTGCCGGGCGCTGACGCCAATCCCTATCTTGCCTTTGCCGCCTCACTCGCCTGCGGCTATCTCGGCATGATGGAGCGCACCAAGCCGTCCGAACCCGTGGAAGGCTCGGCTTACCGCTATGCCCACACCCTGCCCATCAGCCTTGATGACGCGCTCGACAAGCTCAACTACACCAAGCCCCTGAAAGCAATACTTGGCGAAAAGTTCGTCGAGGCGTATAATGACGTAAAGCTGCACGAGATGCGGCATTACCGCAAGGTCATCAGTTCGTGGGAGCGCGAATATCTGCTCTTGAATGTTTGACCTTGCGAATCGTGCATCAGTTTGGAGTTGCCATGCGCCACTTGATCAAGACACTGCCTTTGTTGCTGTTTCTGCTGACGAATGCGGCCTATGCCGCACCATCCAGGGAAGAAATATCCAGAACGATCGAAGCCATTCTCATTGGACCCACGCGGCTTCCCCTGCCGCTGGAACGCATCCGGCCCGCCCTTGAGGCGCATTATGCGCGCGACCGCGGCGACATCTACTGGGTGGGCACCGACCGCATGACACCTTTCATCCAGCGCCTGGCTGATGCCGAGGATGACGGCCTCAATCCCGCAGACTATCCCATCGACGCGCTGATTGATTTTCGCGATTCGCTCGATGGTGATGACCCCCAGGCCGCGGCAGAGGCCGAGTTGTTCTTCTCCGCCTTCTTTGTGGCCTATGCGACGGACCTGAAAATCGGCCGCGTGACACCGCAAAAAGTTGATCCCCGGCTGTTCCGCAATCGCAAGACTGTTGATGTGCTGCGCGTGTTGACTGACTTGAAACAGCAGCGCGACATGGGAAAATTCCTCTCAGCGTTTGAAACCCGCAATCCGCATTATCGCGCCCTGAAAAAAATGCTGGCGCTCTATCAAACCGTGGCCGACACCCAGACTTGGCCCGCGATCGAGCTTGGCGCCCCCATCAATCCCGGCGGCAGCGATTCCCGCATACCCGCCATCCGCAGCCTGCTGAGCTATATGGGCGACTATGATGGGCCGGAGAGCCAATCGCGCGTCTACGACGAGCGCACGGTCGCTGCGATGAAGCATTTTCAAACCCGCCACGGCCTTGAGGCCAAGGGTGTCATCGCCAAGCAAACCCTGATTGCCCTCAATGTGCCGCCCGATCACCGGGCGCGGCAGATCATGCTCAACATGGAACGCTGGCGGTGGATGCCGGAGAATCTTGGCGATCTGCATTTCATGGTCAATCTTGCAGGCTTTGAATTGCAGGAGGTGCAAGCCAATCAGGTCGAGGACCGCATGAATGTTGTGGTGGGGGCGGTCGCCACCCAGACGCCGGAATTTTCTGACGAAATGGAATATATCGAGATCAACCCCACCTGGACCGTGCCCTATTCAATCGCCACCAAGGAAATGCTGCCTAAGCTCAGGACCAGCCCGCTGGCTTATGCTGAAGATTTTGATCTCTTCATGAACGGCAAGATCGTTTCGTGGGGTGTTCAAAACTGGAAGGCTTACGGCCCCGGCAATTTCCCCTTCACCTTCCGCCAGCGCCCCGGCGCCACAAATGCGCTGGGCAAGGTGAAGTTCATGCTGCCCAATCCGCACAACATCTATCTCCATGACACACCGGCCAAGGACAAGTTCCTGTCCACCTCGCGCGCCTTCAGCCACGGCTGCATCCGGCTCTCACGCCCCATGGATTTAGCCTACCGGATTCTGGGCGAGGAAGTTGGCTGGAGCAAAGCCAAGATCGATGCCACGATCACGCGCGGCCTCACCACCCAGGTGCCGCTGCCGCGCAAAATTCCCGTTCACCTCATCTATTCAACCGCCTTCTTCGGCACCAACGGGATCGAGTTCCGCCCCGATGTCTATGGCCGGGACCGGAAACTCTACGCGGCGTTGTTTGGAAGGCCGACGAGCTGAGCCTCAAAGGGCCCTATGCCGCCTGAATACGCGTCCAGGCCTCGTCGCGCAGCTTTGCTGCCTCTTCGCCCATGTATACCGTTAGCTCGCACTTGGCGAGAACCTCGGCTGGGGGCCATATCGCCTTGTTGGCCAGATATTCCGGCGACATCAGCTTCTTGGCCGCGAGATTGGGTGTTGCGTACTGGATGGTCTCGGTGATCTTCTTGCCATTCTCGGCATCGAGCACAAAGTTGATATAGCTGTGCGCATTGCCCGGGTGCGGAGCGCCGGTGGGAACAGCCAGCGTATCCTCCCAGATATTGGCGCCTTCCTTTGGCACCGAGTAATCCAGATCGGGGTCTTCGGCCATCACCTGGGCGATATCGCCGCTCCATTCCATGGTGGCAGCGACCTCGCCTGACGCCAGCAAATCCTGGCCATTGTCGTCGGCAAACACTTTGATGTGCTTCTTCTGCGCAATAAGCAGGTCTTCAGCCTTTTTCAACTCCGCAGGCACGACCGAGTTGAAGGAGAAACCCAGATATTTAAGCGCGCAACCAATGACATTCTGCGCATCCCCCAACAATGAAATCCTCCCCGACAGCGCGTCTGACTCAAAGAGCGGCTTCCAGCTATCCATTACGATGTCGCCAACCGCTGACTTTCGATAGCCAATGCCGATCGTGCCCCACTGGTAAGGCATGGAATATTTGCGGCCCGGATCGAAGGTCGGGTTGGCAAAGGCCGGATCAATATTCACCATATTTGGAATCCGGGCGTGATCAAGCAGTGTCACCATATTGGCCTTGATCATGCGTTCAAGGTAGTCATTGGCGACAATGATGACATCATAGCCGGGGTTGCCGACTTTCAGCTTGGCGAAAAGCTCATCCATGTCGGCGAACAGGTCGAGTTTGGAAGAAATGCCAGTGGCCGCCTTGAAATCATCCAGCGTGGTCTCGCCGATGTAGGTATCGTAATTGTAGATGTTCAGGGATTTCTCTTCCTCCTGCGCCAGAGAAAAGCGCGGGAGCAAGGCAAGACCCATGGCGAACGCGCCTGTGCCCTTGAGCAGGGAGCGGCGGCTGGGGTTGAATGCGGGACAAAATGTTGACATAATAAGCCCTCTGATTGGTTATGACGCCTCCAATTTCACATCTTCCCAGGTCGCATCGAGCGCAGTTCTCGCAAGCCTGACAAGTTCGTCGATTTCCTTCCTGGTTATCACCAATGGCGGTGCCAGCACCATGGTGTCCCAGCAGGCGCGCATAATCAAGCCCGTATTGAAACAGTGATCGCGGCAAAT
>JANOTU010000656.1:0-8495 GCA_031416515.1 Hyphomicrobiales bacterium | reverse complement strand
GGGTTCCACCACGGATCATAGAGGATCACTGTGTCGGCCGCTGTAAGGGTGAGGCCGGTGCCGCCGGCCTTGAGGCTGATCAGAAAAATGGGTGTGGTGCCCTTCTGGAACCGCGCCACGGCGCCGTCGCGGTCCCGCGTGTCGCCGGTCAGCCATTCATAACCCCAGCCGCGGGCTTTGAGATCAGCCTCGATCAGCCGCAGCATGCCGACAAATTGCGAGAACACCACCACGCGCCGTCCTTCAGCGATGAGGGCTTCAAGCATTTCCAGAAGCCTGGCGCGCTTGGCGCTCTCCACGCCAAGGGGCTCGCCTTCCAGCTTGAGCAGCGCTGGATCGCAGCAGACCTGGCGCAGCTTCAGCAAGGCCGCGAGAATGGTGATGCGGCTGGCCGCCAGGCCTTTGGCAGCGATGGTCCGGCGCACCCGCTCATCCATGGTCAGGCGGATTGATTCGTAAAGCCCGCGCTGGCGTTCGCCCAGGGCAATGGTTTCGGTGATCACCGTTTTGGCCGGCAGTTCACCAGCGACTTCGGCCTTGGTCCGGCGCAGGATGAAGGGGCGGATGCGGCCATTGAGCAAGGCCTGGGCGCGCGCGTCGCCATGCTGCTCAATGGGCGTGCGGAAAACCTTGCGGAAGGTCTGGCGATTGCCGAGCAGACCGGGAATCAGCCAGTCGAACAGCGACCACATGTCCTCCAGATTATTCTCCATGGGTGTTCCGGTCAGGCCGAGGCGGAAATGGCAGGAGAGTTTGCGGATGCTTTTGGCGGCATGCGAGGCAGGATTCTTGACCGCATGCGCCTCGTCCAGGATAACCGCCTGCCAGCGCTGCGCCGACAGTTTTTCCTGGTCGCGGGCGAGCAGCGAATAGGTGGTGATGGCGACATGATGATCGCCAAGGCCGGCGAAGCGTCCGTGCCGGTCGCCGCCATGCAACACCAGAACCTTGAGGCCAGGAGCAAAGCGCTGGGCCTCGCGCAGCCAGGTGCCAACCAGGCTGGTGGGAACAATCAGCAGGCTGGGCCGCTCCGCCTTGCGCGCCAGATGGCAATGGGCCAGCAGGGCCAGGGCCTGCACCGTCTTGCCCAGCCCCATGTCATCGGCCAGCACGCCGCCGAAACCAGTGTCGGAAAGGGCCCGCAGCCAGCCATAGCCGCTTTTCTGGTAGGGCCTGAGCGTGGCAGTCATTTCCGCCGGCGGTTCGGCGAGGGGCATGGCGGCAAGGGCGCGCAGCTTGTGGCCAAGCTCAAGCAGCGCCGTGCCGCCGTCAAAGGGCACCCCGCAGCCTTCCAGGGCTTCCGCAACCTCATGCAGCCTGCCTGCTTCAGCGCTGTGGAAACCGGCGAACAAGCCCTGGGCCGCAAGGAATATTTTAACAATGGGGAGCAGCAGGGCGCCGGAGAGGGCGACACGGCTGCCATCTTCCAGCTGCGGATAAAAAACGTGCTGATCCAGTGTGGCTTCGATGTCAAAATCGGCGGGAAGTGTGCCATCCGGAGCCACCGGGAGCATTCTGATGATCGATTGCATCAGCGGCACCAGATCGTGGCGCTGGCCATTGACGTCGAACCCAAGGCCCAGCGCAAACCAGTCATTGCCGCTGCCTTGCGTTGTGGCCCGCACGGCCACGGGGCCTTCATGCAGGCGGTAGGGCCAGTCCGGCGCGATGTCGATGCGCCAGCCTGCCGCCCGGAGCAGCGGCAGGGTTTCGGTCATGAACTGCAATGCAGAACTGCTGGCCGCAGGTCCGGTTTCGGCATCATATTCCGGCAAAACGAAAACACGGTCCCCGCTCATGGCGCCGCTGCTCACCGTGTAGCCGGAGAAGTGCTTCAGAAACTGGCAATCGTCCACTTCAAGCTTCGCCTGCGCCACCCGTTCTGCCAGCAGGTCGCGCCGCAGGACTATGGCCACATCGCCCTCCCGGTAGCGGTGTTCGCCCACGGGCTCGGATGGCAGGATTTGGCCATCATAGTCAAATGACAGCCGCAAGGCGCCTAGGGATACAGCGCCGCTTCCCTGCGGCCCGCCGAACCAGCGATTGACGTTGCGGTCCCAATAGTACCGCATGGGTGCCGCGGCGAGCGCAAACAGCCGCAGCACCGGGGTTGGATTCTTGCCCTGCCGGACTTCGGCGGCAACCGCGCGCGGCGGCGGCGGCTGCGCCAGCTTGAGCTGACCCAATGCCGCGGCGACGGCGGCTGCGGATTCCGGCGGCACCGGGGGTGACGCCAGCAATGCTGCGGCCAGATGCGGTGGCGCTGCCACATCAAGGGGGCCAAAAGCGCCAGTCGCGGGATCAAACCACAGCAGTGGATCGCCTACTGCGATGCGCAAAGGCTCGCCCTGCGCCCCTTCGGCCTCCAGCACCTGCTTGCCGTCAGCGAGGGTCCGCCAGACCAGCCTGCCGCGCCGCTCCGCGCCCGCTGACAGCAGCGGACCCCCGTATGCGTGCCAATAACCCCGCCCGGAAGCGGCCAGATATCTGAGAAATTCCAGCACCTCGCCCGGCATCAGCACTGGCGGCGAGGCAAGGGAATTGGGCTCAAGGTGGAGTTCCCTGATTTTGCGCCCGATGAAATGATCGGCGGGGCGGACAAACTTCGGCGCCCTGGCGGGATCATACCATGACATCGCGTAGGCCTTCGCGGAGGGGCTCAGCGCGCCGCCCTTCAGCAGTTTTGTGCGCATTGCGGCAATGGTCAAGCCGCGCCCGGCGTTCACATCGGCAATATAGACCAGCCGTTCGCGCAGTTTTGCCGGGAAGTCGGCGATCTGCTCCGGCGAGGTTGCATCCGCCCTGCGCACCTCTTCCAGCCAGCCAGCCAGTCCAGGCGTCAGTTCACGCGGGCCCGCTTCAACGGTGGAGGTCAGTTCCACCGCAACGATCAAGGCGGCCGCCACATGCTTGCAATTATAACCCGTGCGGCAGGTGCAGCGGCCTTTCACGGCCACGATCCCGCCATCCTCCCCCCGCGTGATGGCAATGGTCTGCGCATAGGGCTCCGCAGAAGTGCCCCGCACCAGCGCCGTGACCGTCCCGGCATCCGGAAAGGAAACCTTCTGAACCCGGCTGCGCCCCTTGTAGGTCAACCCTTTCTGGAAAGTATCCGCGCCCAGCAAGATCCGCAGTGTGTCGGTGTTCATCGCAATTCCGCCCCGGTCAGGATTTCCATAGCTCATTGTGACGCGCAATACTGATTCTGTCGCCTGAAAACGGCAATGCCCGCGCCGGATTACGGTGGATTACGGTGACAGTGCATTCAATTGCCGCCACCACGCCCTCATGCAGGATATCCTCAACGGTGACGATGAATTTTCCGGCCTTGACCGCTGGCATGATGGGCCGTTCTCCTGTCCGGTTGGGCTTGCACATTGCGGGTGACACCTTGCAGGCGGAGGGCGCAAGCCGCAATTGCCGCATTGTCGATCATGATTTGCGCCAGCCTGACACCGCGGTCCAGCGCGGCGGTGACTTCAAAGGGTGAAAGTATCCCCACACCTTGGGTCACGCGGCGCTTGCCCAGATCGCTGTCGGGCTGCAAATCGGTTGCTGGCACCCGCAGGATGGCGCGGTGGCCGGGGAGATCGACGGCGTTGGCGATCATGGTGGCGGCGGCGTCCGCCGCGCTCGCACTTGCCGCCAGCACGGTGACAGCATCGGCGATGCCGAACGAAAAGCTGCGGCCGCGCCAGCCGCTGGTGGCGATCCCCCGCACCGGATCTGACCAGGCGATGCGGGCCTGCGCGAAGAGCGATGGCTGCTCGGGATTGTCAATGAGGCCCACCTGGAAATGATGCGGCGGCGCGAGATGAAAGGCGATGTCGCCGCCATTGTTGACATAGGCCCGGCCAAGCGGAACGCTGGAGGTCATGGCGGCGAGGACTTCCTCGGCAACAGCACCCGCAACGGCGGCCATTGGCGTGATAAAGGCGTTGACAGCGTGGCCGCAGGTGGCGCTCCACATCCGCTGGGCCACGCGGCCTTGCGGATTGCGGTCTGTAGGCGCGCGGAGCAAGGTCAGCTCCGCGCACAGCTCGTCGAGGATGGTTTCAAAGCGCTGCTGCGCCAGCCCGTAAGCCAACTCCACATGGGCAGAGGTTCCTTCAGCGCTGATGATGAGGTCGATGGGGCCGTCGCTCAGATGCAGGCGCAGGCCATCAGGCAGCATCCGGGCTTGCATGCGGGTCATAAAATGATCACCGGCTGATTGCTTGTTTTTGGAAGAAGATTCACCACGAAGGCACGAAGGACACGAAGAAGAAAGAAATGCCTGCGGCGCAAGAATTCATCTTTGTGTTCCTTGTGCCTTTGTGGTGAAGCTGAAGCATGACACATGAAGCAATCAGCGAGATTTGCCAAGAGACCGCGCGCCAGATTGTAGATGCTGGCCTGAAGGTGCACCGGTTTCTCGGGCCGGGACTGCTGGAGAGTGCTTATGAACATTGTCTTGCGCATGAACTGGCCAGTCGAGGGCTTGCGGTGCAAAGGCAAGTTGTGCTGCCGATCGTCTATGAAGGCGAAAGCATCGACGCGGGATATCGACTTGATTTGCTGGTTGCTTCTGAAGTTATTGTCGAAATCAAAGCCGTCGATTCGATATTGCCTGTCCATGAGGCGCAAGTTCTCACTTACCTGAAATTGTCGGGAATTCGCCTGGGGCTGCTCTTGAATTTTAATGTCGCATTGCTCAAGCATGGCATCAAGCGAATTGCGTTTTAAGGGCGGGAAGATGCACCACAAAGGCACAATGGACAAGAAGAAGAAAGAAATGCCTGCGGCGCGCTCATTCTCCTTTGTGTTCTTTGTGCCTTTGTGGTGAAACTTCATGAAGGGTTCAAACTAACCCAACTCTCTTGTTATGCGTTTATGCCCCGCTGCGACGATATCGGCAATTGAACGCACATTCTCCATATGCCCGCCGAGGGCCTGGTAATCTTCCAGCCGCAGGGTGAATTCTATTGGCGCGACCAGGGCTGGGGTTGGCACGTAGCCGAAGGCTTTGGCGGGGAGCAGGGTTACATCGGCCATGAAGGTGATGCCGCCGCCGGGCCAGACATAGACCGGGGCGCCGCCGCAGGTGACGCGGGTTAGAGCCTCTTTCACGGATTTGGTGAGGCGCACGGGGTTCTCTGTGACGCCGGCGCGGAGCGAGCCGCCTGCCCCGCCCATGAACAGCACCGTGGAAAGGGCTGGCTCGCAGTTCTCGCGGATGCGTTGCACCGAATGACTGAGGACTTCAGGTAAATTTTTCTCCACCGGCTGCAGGGCTTCATCAAGCTCGAAATAAGCGAAGTGTTCGCCGGTTGTCGAGACCATCAGCAGGCGCAGGCCCGGCCATGCTTCTTTCGGATCAAACGGTTTGAGAATGGCGAGGGGATCGCTGAGGTCCGTGCCGCCCCAGCCGGAGCCGGGCTGGGCCACTTTGAAATAGCGGCCCGGCGTGGAACGGTGGCCCTTCATCTTGATGCCGGTGCCGGGCACGTCGAGAAAGCGCCCGGCCTGATGCTCGGAGAGAACCCCGGTGATGTGATCATCAACCACGACGACTTCATCGACATGGCCCAGCCACTGCCTGGCAAACATGCCGATGGTGGCCGAGCCGCAGCCCACGCGCATGCGCTCTTCCAGCACATCGTTGATGATCGGAGCCTTGCCCGCCTCGATCAGCACGCGGGTGCCGCCATCAACCATGACTTCAACAGGCTTGCAATTACAGAGATCGAGCAATGTCTCGCAGGTGACGCGGCCTTCTTTCTTTGAGCCGCCCGTGAGATGGCGCACACCGCCAAGCGACAGCATCTGCGAGCCATATTCGGCTGTGGTGACATGGCCCACCTGTTCGCCGCCTACCCGGACAGCCGCGCATTCAGGGCCGAGATGGCGGTCGGTGTCGATCTTCACTTTCACGCCGCAATACGAGAATATCCCTTCGGTGACCACGGTGACCATATCCATGCCGTCCACTTGCGATGACACGATAAAAGGCGCTGGCTTGTAATCAGGGTAAGTGGTGCCGGCACCTATGGCGGTGACGAAGAGTTCGCCGTTCCAGGCTTTTTCCATGAAGGGCACGAGCTTGCCGCCGCTTTCCTTGGCGCGCTCCAGCAGCACATGGGCGTCAACGCGCACCAGTTCGCCGCCGCGATTGGCATAACGATCACACGCGCCGAGGGCGCCGTCGCGGATGTAGCACAGCACCGGGCAGGCATCGCAGCGGATCTTGTCGCTCATGACGCCCTCGCCAGAATGGCCGCGCGCACCCGGTCTGGTGTGGCGGGGGCGCGGTGCATGCGAATGCCGGTGGCATGGGCGATGGCGTTGAGGATGGCGGGGGCGGTGGGGATGAGCGCCTGTTCGCCGATGCCTTTGGCGCCGTAAGGGCCAGCTGACGACGCGCATTCAATGAGGATCGATTCAATGGGCGGCACATCGCCGATGGTGGGGATCAGATAATCATGCAGGTTCTCGCCGCGCCCCGGCGTGAACTCCTCCATCAGCGCCATGCCGATGCCTTGCGCGACACCGCCTTCGATCTGGCCTTCGACCAGCATGGGATTGATGGCGCGGCCCACATCATGCGCGGCGGTGATTTTCAGGACCTTCACCGTGCCAAGCCGCATATCCACTTCAACCTCCGCCATATGCGCGCCAAAGCCATAGAGCGCATAGGGCGAGCCCTGGCCGTTCTCGTCAAGCGGGCTGGTGGGCGGATCGAAACTTTCCTCCGCACACAGAACATAGCCATACTGATCCATGGGCAACTGGTTCAGCGCGATGCTGTGGCTGACGATTGAGTCCTTGATCTTGATCAGGCCAGCAGCGATGGCGATGCTGGCGTCAGCGCCGGCATTGGCGAGGCGGAGGATGTGTTGGCGGAGTGCCGCGCCTGCAAGTTTCGCCGCAGTGCCGGTGACGAAGGTTTGCCGTGAGGCGGAGGTCTTGCCGCAATCGGGGCTCAGATCAGTATCGGCGGAAACGAGATCAATGAGGGCGAGCGGCAGGCCGACGGCGTCCGCGGCGATTTGCGCGATCACAGTGTTGGAGCCTTGGCCAATGTCTACTGCGCCCTGATGCAAGGACAGGCGGCCATTTGCTTTAAGACCCAGGCGGATGGTGGATGGATTGGGCAGCGAAGTGTTGCCGCAGCCATAAAACATGCCCGCGACACCAACGCCGCGACCTTTTCCGCCAGGGCCGCGGGCCTTTTTCCAATGTGGGCGCAGCGCCTCAAGGCACTCGCGGAAGCCAACACCATCGCCCATGATCTGTCCAGTCACCGTGGGCGTGTCATTGCGTAGCGCATTGAGAATGCGGAATTCCAAGGGATCGATGCCAGCCTTTTCCGCCAGCATGTCGAGAAGCTGCTCTTGCGCAATCACGGTTTGCGGCACGCCGAAGCCGCGGAATGCGCCGGACGGCACGCAGTTGGTGAGCACCGCGCGGCTCTCCGCCCGGTAATGCGGCACAACGTAAGGGCCCGAGGCATGGACGGGCACGCGGTTGGCCACCGTCGGCCCCCAGGATGAATAGGCCCCGGTGTTGAAGTCGCCGGCGAAATCCATGGCGGTGATGCGGCCAGCGCTGTCGCAGCCCATGCGCGAGCGCATTTTTGCGGGATGACGCTTGGTGGTTGCGGCGATTGACTCAGGGCGGGTGTAGACCATGGCGGCGGGGCGGCCTGTCAACCACGCGGCCAGCGCCACATAGGGCTGCACGGAAAGATCAAGCTTGGAGCCAAAGCCGCCGCCACAGGCCGATGGGATGATGCGCACATCTTGCGGGGCCAGGCCGAGAATGGCGGCGGTGCCGTCACGGTCGAGATAGGGCGACTGCGTGGAGACCGTGACTTCGATGCGGTCTCCCACCCGCCGCGCCCAGCCGGCTTCGGGCTCGATATAGGCGTGTTCCACAAAGCCGGTCTCGAACACGCCTTCCACAACATGGGCGCTGGCGGCGAGCGCGGCCTGCGCATCACCGCGCGCCACACGGCCACGCACCAGGATATTACCGGGGCGATTGGCGTGAATCTGTTGGGCGCCCGGCTCCAGCGCGGCAGCCATCGTCAGCAGCGGCGCAAGTTCGGTCCACACAACCGGGAAGGATGAGACATCGAGCGCCTCCACCACAGCGCGCTCAGCAACGATGGCCGCAACCGCCTCGCCCTTGAACCGGGTTTCAGTGACAGCAAACACCGGCTGGTCGGCAAAGGCGGCGATGACGCCAAAGAGATTGCGGCCGGGGATGTCGCAAGCCGTCAGTATGCGGAGGATACCGCTCTGCTTGCGCCAGGCCTCAAGATCGCCAAAGGCAAAGCGCGCGCGGTGATGAGGCGAGCGGATGGCCTTGATCCACAGGGCATCCGCTGGAATGGCGTCAGCGCCGAATACTTCGGTGCCAGATATCTTGGGCAACCCATCCAGGCGCGGAACCGAAACGCCAACAGCGGCACCACTGTTGATCTTTCTTCCTTCCCCCCTTGTGGGGGAAGG
>JANOTU010000655.1:0-4865 GCA_031416515.1 Hyphomicrobiales bacterium | reverse complement strand
TCCGTTGGCCTGCGCGCAGTATAGGCGACACCCAACAATGCCGGAGGCCAGACGCCCGCGCTCCCGGGCAGCAAGACGGCAACATGTCGCGCAATCGATTCAATTATTGTTTGGCGTCGCCTTACTGAATCGCCCTGAGGATTGATCAAGGCGCCGAAGTGGCGCTCGTGCAGATCGTAGTCCTTCTTCTTTTCTTCCTTTTCGTCGTGCTTTTCGCCCTTGATTATCAGAGTCGTCTCGGCGGGCTTTTCTTCAGTTTTCACGGGCACCTTGGTGGCAGCTTCGGTCATGCCTCAAACTCGGCCAAGGCGGCAACGGCCAGCGCCACATAGCTCCGCGCCCGCGGCTCCCACTTCGCGGGAAGGCGCGGGTTGGGTTCGGTCAGATGGGCCAGCGCCAGGCGGGCGCGAAGCAGGGCGCGGGCGGCGCGGTAGAAGGCCAGCAACTGCGCTGTTGGCGTGGGCCTGAGCTCGCTCAGGCAGGCGGCGAGGATGTCCTGGCCGATCCATGCCGCGCCCAGCCGCTCGCATTCAAGGCCGAGAAAGGCGATCTCGTCAAAGGGATCGAGCAGGCGCAAGTCGCGGTTGAATTCAAGGCAGTCGATGATGACCGGCGGCGTCACCAGGCAGACATGCTCGGGCCGGAGATCGCCGTGGCCCTCGACGAACACGTTTTTCTTGGCGCGCCGGGCCAGCAGATAGCGCGCCGTGGGCAGGGCCCTGGTCATGCGGGCCAGAACCTTGGCCGTGAGCGCATGATCGAGATTGAAGCGTTGATCGGAGAGCAGCGCCACATTTTTCTCATGCTCGCCCACAAAGCGCTGCAGGACCAGAGCGGTGGACTGGGCAACCGGTGAAGCCGTGAGGTAGAAGGTGACGAGATGCTGCGCCACGGCGGCAATGTCCGGCGCGGTGACGGTTCCGCCCTCGATGGCGGCATCGAGCATGCGCGCTGCGGGCAGGCGCTGCATCTTGACCAGCCATTCGGCAACTTGGCCTGCGCCCGACAGGGCCAAAGTCCCGGCGGGGGCAAGCCAAAGCGGCACGACATCAAGATAGACGCCGCCCGCCAGCCTCTGGTTCAGCCGCAATTCCTCGCGGCAGGTGAACTCGCGGGAGGAGAGCGTGGTGAAGTCGAGGAAATCATAGCGCACCGGCTTCTTCATCTTGAAGGCAAGATCGCCCGCGAGAAATATCCAGGCCATGTGGGTCTCAACAACTTCCACATGATCCGGACCATGGGGATAGGCCGCAGGCTGGCGCAGGAATGCGACCTTCTGCGCAATCGAGACGGTATTGTCATTTGCGAGGTCCAACGGCTGTATCTCCAATTTTGCAATTAAACACAAATCGCCAAGCTTAGGGCTTGTAAGGAAACAACAGCTTCGAGTCGAGGCGGCTCGCTCCCCCGTTTCGTCATGCCAGCGAAAGCTGGCATCTAGCTTTCAGCGTAACGGAGCTTCGATAATCAAGGCCTGTTCAGCCTGCAAGCTGGATCCCAGCTTTCGCTGGGATGACGGTCGTGGGGTGGTGGTTCACTTCGTATCGAGTCACTTATTTCCTTAAAAGCCCTTAAGTCCTTGTCCCACGTCAAAGCCATTCACCCCATTCCAAGTTTATCTTCTCGCATGCTGCTTTTTGCCTTACGGGATTCACACGGCTTCGGCGCGCGGATGGCCGGGCATTTGGGCCAGAGCCTGAGCGCGCATGAGGAGCGTGATTTCGAGGATGGCGAGCACAAGATCAGGCCCTTGGTGAGTGTTCGGGGCAAGGATGCTTATGCGCTGCACAGCCTCCATGGCGGGCCGGCCGAAAGCGTCAACGACAAGCTGTGCAAGCTGTTGTTCTTTGTCAGCGCGCTGCGCGACAATGGCGCGGCGCGGGTGACAGCGCTGGTTCCCTATCTCGCTTACTCGCGCAAGGACCGCCAGACCAAGACCCGCGATCCCGTGACCAGCCAATATGTGGCGCGCCTGTTCGAGGCGGCGGGCGCCGACTGCGTGGTGACGCTCGATGTCCACAATATCGTCGCTTTCCAGAATGCCTTCCGCTGCCGGACGGTGCATCTTGATACGCGGCGGCTTTTTGCCGCTGAGCTTCGCGGGCTCTTGGCGGACGGCCCGGTTGCGGTGGTCTCGCCGGACCCCGGCGGCGTCAAGCGCGCGCAACTGTTCCGCGAGATGCTGGAGAAAGTTCTGGCCCGCCCGGTTGGCCAGGCCTTCGTGGAGAAACGGCGCAGCGCCGGCGTGGTCAGCGGCGAGCTGCTCGTTGGCGATGTGCAGGGTGCGACGGCCATTGTGATTGACGACCTCATTGCGTCTGGGGCCACGATGGCGCGGGCGGCGAAAGCGGCATTGGACCATGGGGCGAAAGACGTTATCGCCTGTGCGGCACACGGGCTTTTCACCGGAGACGCAGAAGCGACACTGGCGGCGGCGGCGCTGCGGAAGACCATTATCACCGACACAGTGCCGCCCTTCAGGCTGAGCCCGCAGGCTGTCTTGTCCCATGTTGACATCGTCAGCGCCGCGAAGATCTTCGCCGACTGTGCGCGGTGCCTGCATGATGGCGCGTCGATCTCGCAACTGCTTGGCGATGAAGATTGAAGCAGTCGATTGACTCTGATCAAGGCAGGGGGGCCAGATACATGATTGGATGCCCAGGCATATTATCAAAGGAGGCCATCATGGGCAGAGCGATGATTGCGCAATTTGAGGACGACGATGATGGGACGAGTTGCCAGGAATGCGGCAGCCTGCGCGTTCACAGCACCCTTGTGCGCTCGACCTTCTGGCACGAAGAGCGGCTTGTCGCCGTTGAGAATATTCCAGCAACGGTCTGCGAGAACTGCCAGGCGAGTTTTTTCGCCCGCGAAGTGGCTGGGGCGCTGGACCTGATGCGGGTTGGCGGCCACCCGGTTGGCGAACCCAGCAAAATGCTTCTCGTGCCGGTGTATGAATTCCAGGATATGGCCTGGGGCGCCAGCGCCGACGAGCCCGAGAGCGATCAGCCAGACGCCCCGCCACGGCGCTTGCGGTCGCAGCTTTTCTGATCAGCCGGGCACCGAATGTTTAATCCGGAATTCCTCGTTGGCGACACATGGGGCTTTCCGGGCTTGGCGGTGGAGCATATTGAAACGCACGCGGCGCATGTGTTTTTGTGTGGGTACCGCGCTTTCAAGATCAAGAAAGACGTGAAGCTTCCCTATCTCGATTTCTCCACGGTCGCGTTGCGCCGCGCCGTATTGCAGCGCGAGCTTGCCATCAACACCACCTTTGCGCCCGATATCTACCTCGAAGTCATTGAGAAGAAGGGCGAGCCTGTTCTCGTCATGCAGCGCTTCGAGGCCAGCGCCATGCTTTCATCGCTGGTGGGCCATGGCGGCATTGCTGACCAGCTTTCGGCCAGGCTTGCAGAGGCCGTGGCAGACGCGCATGCGAAGGCGGCTGTCATGGGGAGCGCTGGCGCGGAGGTGATGGCGGGTCTTGGCGCCCAGTTATCGAAAGCCTTCGCCGATTCGCCGGACATCTTTCCGAGTGCGGCGGCACTTGAATTCAATGCGCTCCATGAAAACGCCCTCCGCCGACTTGGTCCCCTTCTCAACCAGCGGGGCGAAAGCGGCCTGGTTCGCCGCTGCCACGGCGACATGCACTGCGCCAATATCGTGATTATCGCGGGCCAGCCGGTTTTGTTTGACGCCATCGAATTCAGCGAGAAAATCGCCACCATCGATGTGCTCTACGATCTGGCCTTTCTGCTCATGGATCTCTTGGCGCATGGCGAGGCCCGCGCCGCCAACCATGTGCTGAACCGCTACCTGCATCTGCGCCGGGCGGAAGAAGATCTGTCGGGCCTGGCCGCCCTGCCCCTGTTTCTGGCGACCCGTGCGGGGGTGCGCGCCCTTGTGACCGCCGATCTGGCGCATGAACTTGCTGCATCTGCGGCAGCCAGGCATCGCACCACTGCTCTGGATTATTTCAAGGCCTGCATTGATTTTCTCAAGCCCAGGAAGCCTGAGCTGATTTGCATTGGCGGGCTTTCGGGGACGGGGAAATCGACTCTGGCCGCAAGCCTGGCTCCAGCGATGGGCTCGCCTCCCGGCGCCCTTCACATCCGCAGCGATATTGAGCGCAAGGTGCTAGCAGGGGTGGGTGAGTTGGAACGCCTTCCGCCACACTATTATTCATCGCTGAATTCCCAAAAAGTCTATGACGCAATGCTGGACCGGGCGGGGCGCGCGCTGAGTGCTGGCATGCCGGTGGTGATGGATGCGGTGTTTGCCGTGGCGAGTGAGCGGCTGGCGGCCCAAGGGCTTGCTGAACGCTGCGGCGCGAAGTTCCGCGGTTTCTGGCTCGAAGCCGATGCGGGCCTACTGAAGGCGCGCGTTGCCAAGCGTGTCGGCGATGCCTCGGATGCAACACCAGACGTGGTCGAGTCCCAGTCAAGCTACGATCTCGGCGACATTTCCTGGACCCGCATTGATGCTACCGGCAGCCCCGAAGCGCTTCAAGCCAAGGTGCTGGGTTTGGCAGCGGGGTGAACACCCCTAAGGCGACGCCCAACAATAAGTGAATCTCTTGCGCGACATGTTGCCGTCTTGCTGCCTGGATAGGGGTAGGGAAGGACTTTCGCCCTCCCCTCCCTCCGAACCGTACGGGCGGTTTTCCCGCATACGGCTCTCCAGTCGATGGTTTCCACATCGGGAGTGCCTTGCTTGCCACCGGTTGTGTTACTGCGACTTGCCCGGTTTGAGCCAGACAGGTGTGTAAGCCGAAGTGTGGCCCGTTTCCTGCCTTGACGCCGTTACCAGCGCCGACACCATGCATTCCGACCTGATCGAGGCTCCGTACACTACGGCCCACCGGG
>JANOTU010000654.1:0-2359 GCA_031416515.1 Hyphomicrobiales bacterium | reverse complement strand
GCCTCACGCCCTGGGGCTTGGGTTTTTTCGACGGGTTGACTGACCGCACACCGTCCAACTCCTGTTCCTGGCGCAATTTCTCATCGCCTTCGTCATCAGTCGCGCGGGTTGTTTGGGCATTGCCCGTTGCTGGCTGGGAGTTGAGCCTTGCTGTCTCCTTTGCTTGCGCGATGGCGCCAAACAGGGCCGTCATCTGCCGCTTGATTGCCTCCAGGTCACGAATCCTGGCGGTGTCCGCGGCGCGGACGCATTTGAGCGCGGCGATAAGGTCCTGCATTTCCTTGGCCAGGATGGTTTCGTTTTTAATCAGCTCCTCGAGCATTTCGAGGTTGCCTTGCTTCACAACCTCGGCGGCAAGCTGTTCAATTCCTTCCACGACCTGCTCAACGATCGGTCCGGTGATTTTTTTGAGAATCTTTCTAAGTATTTCAGTGGCAAGCTTCTCATCGAGGCAAGTTTCCGATGTTGCGTCGCGCTCGCTTTCCTGTTTATGAGCGGCCTTGAGGTCGGCGATATCCCCCTCGACCACAGGTGCCAGATCTTCCAGCCGGGCGATATGCTGGGACATGTTATTGATCTTGTCGTTCAGGTTGCGAATGGATTGGCGTGGGCTGTTGCTGCCGCCCAATTCATGTGAGCGGGTCTGCAAGTCCCTGTATTCACTTTCCATTGCGGCGGGGCTGTTGGCCTGGGCCGGAGCCAGCATGGCGATGAAGCTGAAAGCGAGGGCCGTTGCGGTGATGAGTGAGCGGTATAACATGATGTCCTCCTTGGATATGACCATTGGTGTCGCGGCAAGCGAAAAAGGTTCACGCGGATTTTTGGGGAATGCCGGTTTCTACCCGATTCAGCGTACGCTGTCAAGGACTATTTTCATTTAACGTGATTTTCATACTAAATTCCGCGCGGCGCGATTGACAAGCCACTGAGCCTGGCGCTTTGGCGCTGACGCGATGCTGGCCTATGCGACCGCGAAGGCCGCTGTCATGGGCCTGACCAGGGCGCTGGCGCGGGGTTACGGCGGTGACAATATCAGGGTGAATGCGATCGAACCCGGCGCCGTGATGACCGAGAAGCAGCGCAAGCTCTGGTATCCAGCCCAAGAATCGGTGGACAACATGGTCGCCCGCCAGATACTGAAGCATGTGCTGCTGGGCGAGGATATCGCCAGGATGGCGCTTTTCCTCGGCTCCGATGACAGCCGCATGATCACCAAACAGTCATTCATCGTCGACGCCGGCCTGGCTTGAGGACACATGAGCATTTTTCGCACCGGACTTAATCCTTATGGCCTGACCTATCATCTGGGTCTTCAGGCGCAGGGCACAGCGCGCGCCAACCCTGCGGGCGCTGGCCTCAAGGGCTTCATCGCCATCGCCACGGAACTGAAAGCCAAGTCGCTGGAGATTTTCGATCCATGGCTCGGGGCCACAAGCCAGGCTGAACTGGCAGAGCTGAAGGAGCGCCTTGCCGGGCTCGGCATGACACCAGTGGTGAGCGCTGGTTTCAATATGACGGGTCTGGTTGACAGCGCCATGCGTTCGGCCGTGGCGCTGGGGGCCACGACCATTCGCCTTGGCCTCACGCCGGTTCTTGAAGGCAGCCGCAGCGCCCAAGGCCTGAAATGGTATGAGTTGATCGCCACGGTGCGCGCCGGCCTTGCAAAGTACGCGCCCATGGCAAAAGACCAGGGCCTCACACTGGCGATTGAAAATCATCAGGACTTTGGCAGCCAGGAACTGGTGGATTTCTGCGATGAAGCTGGCTCCGCTGTCGGCATTTGCTTTGACACCGGCAACACTTTTCCCGTGGCCGAGGCGCCGCTGGATTTCGCCCGCCGCGTGGCCCCCTTGGTGCGCCATGTTCATTTGAAGGACTACCGTGTTCAATTCACCGATGAAGGTTACCGTCTGGTGCGTTGCGCCATTGGCGATGGCGCGGTGCCATTCGCCGCAATTGCGGAGATACTGGCAAAGCAGCACACATCGCTGACCGCAGCCCTTGAGCCCGGCGCGCTTGAAGCCCGCCACATCCGCTTTCTCAATCCCCAATGGTGGCATGGCTATGCGCCCAGCACAGCCAAATCCCTTGCCGCAACGCTTGCCGCAGCGCGGGTGAACCGGCTTGCCGACATGGCCGACTACCGCACCCCGTGGGAGCGCCGCGATGACAAGGCGTTGGTGGCCTATGAATTGGACATGATCAAACGCAGCGCGGCCAACATGCGCAAAATTGGCTTGATGGAGGAATGATGACCAAGGAACTCACCGGCAAAATCGCTTTTGTGACCGGCTCAGGCCGGGGCCTCGGCGATGTGGTTCAAGAAATAGAATCCTACGGTGTCCGCAGCGTGGGTGTC
>JANOTU010000653.1:0-8297 GCA_031416515.1 Hyphomicrobiales bacterium | reverse complement strand
ACGGGTTCGACCGCCGCACTGATCAGCACCGCGGCCACATGCTTGCAATTATAGGTCATGGGACAGGAGCAGCGGCCCGCCACGGCGCCAATCTTGCCATCCTTGCCGAGTCGCACCTTGATGCTCTGGCGATAGGGTGTGGGGCTGCTGCCACGCACCGATGAAACCAGTGTGCCATCGGCCTCATGGTGGAAATCCAGGACCCGCCGCTGTCGGCTGTAGGTCAGTCCACTGGTGTAAATGTTTGACCCCAGCAGCTGCTGCAATCGTCCGCTGATCATGAAAATTCCAGCCGGTGTTCCCCGGCCTCCCTGTTGCCTTGCCTCGGCGCAAACCGAATCGCCGACCTGGGATTTACCATATTCCCTCCCCCTGGGGAGGCCAGCCTTTTTGTTTGTATTCGACCTCCACGTCAGGCCTTCAAAAACAGTCGCAGCTGCTGGCCTGTCCATGGTGATGTGGAGCATTGGCCTGTCAGCAGAGGAAATGCCTCTCTCCCAAGTCCGACCAGTTTCTGTCCAACGTGGCGCCTCAAGGGCGTCCCGCCCGCTCTCAGGGCGACGGCCCCGTGAAATTCGGTGCCGCGCTTTTGCCCCTCTTGCCGTCAGACTGTTGTCCAGCGTCGTTCTTTTGATGACGCAATTGCAGCTTCCACGACTTTCTGGATTTCGCAGGCCTCGCGGAAATCCGGGCCGGATTTTTCGCCTTTGCCAATGGCACCGAGGAATTCCGCCATTTCAATCGCCTTCAAATCATTGAAGCCCAATTGATGGCCACCAGCCACACAGAAACCGCCATAGGGTTGGTGTTGCGGGCCAGCCTCGATGCGTGTGAAGCCTGCATGGCGAGGGTCGCTTCCTGCCTTGCAGTACCAGAGTTCGTTCAAGCGCTCCTGCGTGAAGACCAGGCTTCCCTTTTCGCCTGTGAGTTCAAATCCAAGCTGCATCTTGCGTCCGGTTTGAATCCAGTTGGCTTCAATCGTGCCGCCACAACCGCGAGCGAAACTGACGAGAATGCGGGCCACGTCGTCAACCAATACAGGCTTCATCTCCGATGAACCTCGCGCCACAGGGCGCTGCTTGATGACGGTGCGCACGTCAGCGCTCACTTCGGCAATATCGCCCAACAGGAAGCGCGCCATGCCGATGATGTGCGAGCCCAGATCAGCGATCACGCCAGGCCCGCCTGATGGATCAATGCGCCAGGTCCAAGGGCTGGCGGGATCATGCATATAGTCTTCGGCGTGAATGCCGCGGAAGCCAGTGATCTCACCCAATTCACCAGCGTCAACCATTTGCCGCGCCAGCTTGAGCAAGGGATTCTTGATGTAGTTGAAACCCACTTGCGTGTTCACGCCCTTTGCTTCAGCGGCTTTCACCATCTCCAAAGAGTCGGCCAAAGTTGGTGAAAGTGGCTTCTCACAATGCACATGCTTTCCAGCCGCAATGGCCGCAAGCGCCATCTCCTTGTGCATGGAGTTGGGCGTGGTGATCGATATAACCTGAATGGCAGGATTGGCAATGAGTGCTTTCCAGTCGCCGGTCGAGGACTCGAAACCATATTGATGCGCAGCCCTGGCGGCCGCGTCAGAGTTCATATCAGCCACTGCAACCAGGCGAGGTGTTGGAATATCGGGGAAAGCCGACAGCGCGGCGCGATAGGCAATGGCGTGGGCCTTGCCCATGAAGCCTGTGCCGACAAGGCCGATACCGAGAGTCTTTGTCATGTACGTTCCTGTCAAACACCCACACGCTGCCTGGAGCGCACGTCAGCTTGATATTTTTGTTGTTCTTGCACCACAGGGCGATCTGACACTTGCGGCACACCCACATCCCACAGCGCATCACCCGGTGTCCATGTGTAAGCATCGGAGATGATAGAGATCACGGTGGTGCGGTCATTGCTCCTGGCCCAATCCATGGCCTGCTCCAGTTCTGCAAGGCTTGAAACCTTGCGGGCCAATGCGCCCATCGATTCCGCATGCTTGACAAAATCCACGCTGAAAGGTGGAATGGCTGTTTTGCAGTCTTTGAGCAGATTGTTGAAACCGGGCGTACCCTTGAATTGCTGCAAACGACTGATCACGGCGTATCCACCGTTGTCGCAGACGATGACGATCATCTTGTGACCCGTCAGCACGGTTGAATAGATGTCGGAGTTCATCAGCATGTAGCTGCCATCTCCCACCATGACAATGACATCACGTGTCGGGTCTGCCATCGCGGCACCCCAGCCCCCTGCGATCTCATAGCCCATGCAAGAAAAGCCAAATTCAAGGTCATAGGAATTGGTGGTTTTGCAGCGCCAGTTCTTCATCGTTTCGCCGGGAAGTCCGCCAGCGGCTGTGATCATATAATCGCGAGGCGCCGCCTTGGCGTTCACCACACCCACAATCTGCGCATAAGTTGGCACAGGCGCATTCGTGGGCTTCTGATAGCCATCCAGAGCCGCGTTCCATTCGGCCATCAGCGCCTTTGCTTTTTTGGTCCAGGCAGCATCGACTTTCCAGCCGTTCAGTGATTCAGCCAATTCTTCCATGGTCGCTTTGGCATCGCCAACGACTGCCAGAGCGCGATGCTTGGTGGCATCCCAGCGGGCGGCATTGACAGAGATGAATTTGGCCTCGTGGTTGAACAATGTCCATGAACCCGTGGTGAAGTCCATGAGACGTGTGCCAATGGCCACGATCACATCGGCTTCCGCACCCAGCGCATTGGCAGAGGTTGAACCAACAATGCCAATGGGCCCTGCATAGGCAGGGTGGTCATGCGGAACCGTGCTCTTGCCCGCGATGGTTTCGGTCAGGGGAATGCCATGGTCCAGCGCAAACTTCGCCACGACTTCTTCCGCGCCGGAATAGCGTGTGCCGCCGCCGGCGATAATCAACGGGCGCTTGGCCGCTTTAAGCAGCGCAACGGCCTCCGCGACACGTTTCCTGTCTGGGCGCGCCCGTGGTATCTCATGCACGGTCTTCTCAAAGAACTTCGTCGGATAATCACAAGCCTGCTCCTGAATATCCTGCGGGAGAGCGATAAAAGCCGGACCGCAATCCGCAGGATCCAGCATGGTGGCCACGGCTTGTGGCAAGGAGGAGATCAACTGCTCGGGATGGGTAATGCGGTCCCAATAACGCGTTACTGCTTTGAAAGCGTCGTTGACGTTGATCGTCGGATTGCCGAAATGCTCGACCTGCTGCATCACTGGATCTGGTCTTCGGTTTACAAAAGTATCGCCGGAAACAATAAGTATCGGCAACCGATTGGCGTGGGCCACGCCAGCCGCTGTCACCATATTGAGAGCACCGGGGCCAATCGAGGAGGTTGCCACCATGATCTGGCGTCGGCGTTTGGCCTTGGTGAAGCCGATGGCGGCGAGCGCCATGGACTGTTCATTCTGGCCGCGCCATGTGGGGAAGGTATCCTTGACGGCCTCAAGCGCTTCCGACAGGCAGGTGACGTTGCCGTGGCCGAAAATGCCGAAGATGCCGGGAAACAGCGGCACTTCCTCGCCATCCACAATGGTATATTGGCTCATCAGATAGCGCACCAGACCTTGCGCCATAGTCAGACGAATTGTGGACATGAGGGACACTCCTGAATGTGAATTCAGAAATTCTTATTGCATGTCAAAAATTTACGCAAGTAAAATTGCATAATTGCAACGAACCTTTACCTGGCTTTTTTCGGCTTTGCCAAGGCTGCGAAACGAACCGATTTGTCCCGTGCGATCTCTGTCACACTGGGGATTCTCACGTCATCGGCGCTCTTTGAGTGCAGCTTTGCAGCCGTGGCTGTGGCGATGGTCTGCACCAAGCACATGGGTGCTGCGAGCGAACGCGAAAAAGTGTATTCCTCTTCCGGCACTGCAAACAGCACGTCTGCCCCCTTGGCCAGGGGAGACAACAGACTGTCTGTAATGGCCAAAACCGGGACCTTGGCCTTGACGGCTTGTTCAGCGATCGCAACAACTTCTTTCGCGTAATGACGGAAGGCGATGGCCACCAGGATATCTCCCTTTGCCATCGTCATGGCGATTTCCTGGGACAATCCACCAGCCGAATCCATGAAAATGACTTTTCGCTGCAGCATGGTCATAAGGTAGCGCATCAGTTCGGCAATAGGTTCAGACCGAAGCTGGCCTGCCACGTAGATACACGTCGCCGAGGCGCAAAGCTCTGCGGCTTTCCGCAAGTCTTCCTCGGACACTGACTCAAGCAACCCTTGAAGCGACGCAGTATCGCGCACCACCATGCTGCGTAAAAATCCGACATTGCCATGGGCGGCGTTGCGGCTGATTTCAGCATCGAGCACGCTGACCCGTTCGCGAAAACCAGGTGCTGCCGTGGCAAGCCTTGTCTGGAAAACAGCCTGCAGTTCCTTGAATCCGGAGTATCCCATGTTCTGGGCAAAGCGCACGAGCGTTGATGGGTGAACCTTGGTTTTTGCGGCGATGGAATTGATCGATTCCAAGGCAATGACATTGGGGTTTTGCGTAAAAAAACGCGCGACTTGCTGATACCCGTCAGACAGCTTCTCGTAGTTTGCCGTGATCAGGTTGATGGCGCCTTCATAATGTGAAGGCACCACAGTCTTGCCAGAGCGATTTATCTTTTTCATTCTCAGTTTCACCGTTCCCTGTTTCCATCGTGTCCAGCACGGCCCTCAGCATTTTGCACAGGGCGCATGCGCAAAGATCGGAAAAGCCGTGTCCGTGCTCAAGAAGCTTGACACACAACACTCATTCCGAAATAACATGCAACGCAACAATAATTGCAAACATGCGCGATGCGCAAGCGCCACATGGGCGCCAGAAGATGGGCGAATGGAAAGGTCGAACGGATGGACTTGAAGTCAGGACAGCTCATCGCTGGCAAATGGCGCAAGGGCAGCAGCGCAGATGTGATTGCAGCTGTGGACCCGGCCACTGAGGATGTCCTCAACCAGTTCCCGGCGGCCTCAGCAAGTGACACAGAAGAAGCTATCGCCTCTGCGCACGTCGCGCAGCAGCAATGGCGCAAGTCCTCAGCCTGGGCCCGCGCCGACATCTTGCACAGATGTGCCGATGCAATGTTGCTGCGCACCGAAGAAGCCGCGCGACAAATTACGCTGGAAGCCGGAAAACCCCTGGCTCAATCCCGCCGTGAATGGCAGCTCTCCATCGATCAATTCCGCTGGTATGCGGAAGAGGCGCGGCGCATCACCGGACAGATTATTGAAAGCCGCGCGCCCGGTGGCCGCCTTGAGGTGCATCATGAGCCTGTGGGTGTTGTCGCTGCCTTTACGGCCTGGAATTTTCCCGCAGTATTGATCGCCCGCAAAGTGGCGCCCGCTTTGGCCGCTGGATGCAGCATCATCGTGCGGCCTTCACGCGAGACCCCGGGCACAGCCGCTGTTTTGGTGGATTGCCTTGTGCAGGCGGGCGTTCCCGCTGGCGTGGTCAGTCTTTTGGTTGGGCCAACATCGACAACCTATGACGTGCTCATGAAATCGCCCATCCTGCGCAAAGTGTCTCTCACTGGTTCCTCCGGTGTAGGCCAGAAAATGTTGCGCGACGCGGCGCAGACTTTCAAGCGCGCCACCATGGAATTGGGCGGCAATGCGCCAGTGATCGTGTTTGACGATGCTCAACTGGAAGCCACTTTGGACATTGTCGTGGCCGTGAAATTCGCCAATGCGGGCCAAGTCTGTGTCACTGGCGATCGCTTCTATGTGCATGAGTCGATGTACGCAAAATTCGTCGACGGGTTTGCGGCCCGCGCCAAGGCGCTGAAACTGGGTCACGGCCTTGACGACACAACGCAAATGGGCCCGCTGATCAATGCCAAACGCGTCGCAGCGATTGATGCTGTTGTCGCAGATGCCCGCAAACGTGGCGGTCGTATTGTCACGGGTGGCGAGCGCCCGTCGGACAAGAACAAGGGCTTTTTCTATGCCCCCACTGTGATAGCCGATCTGCCCGACGAAGCGCTTGCTCTTGCTGAGGAAAACTTCGGCCCCATCGCAGCCATCACTTCATTCCGTGACGATGAGGAAGTTTATGGCCGCGCCAACGCAACCGAATTTGGACTCTCCGCTTACGCCTTCACACAAAGCGCCAGGCGCATGCGCGAAACAACAGCAAGGCTCGAAGCAGGCATGGTCGGCATCAACAGTTTCGCACTCGCCGCCGCAGAAGCCCCCTTTGGTGGCATCAAGGCCTCTGGCATGGGCCGCGAAGGCGGCGACCAGGGCATTCATGATTATCTGAATGTCAAATTGGCGCAAATGACGGTGTGATGATGATCAAGAACAAGATCAAACAACTTTGGGCCGAAGGCAAACCAGCCATCAATGGCTGGCTGTCAACCTCGTCGCCCTTCGTAGCCGAGGTCATGGCGGCGCAGGGCTACGATGCGCTGACCATTGATTGCCAGCATGGCCTTGTGGCTTACGAAGCTGCCGCAAGCATGTTGCAAGCCATGCGCGCCAGTGGCGTAGCGCCAATGGTGCGGGTGCCGTGGCTTGATCCCGGCGACATCATGAAGGCGCTGGATGCGGGTGCCTATGGCATCATCTGCCCGATGATCAACAACCGCGCGGAGGCCGAACGATTCGTTTCCTACATGCGCTACCCGCCCCATGGCGTGCGCAGTTTTGGCCCTACACGGGCGCTGTTCGCAGCAGGCGCTGACTATGGCCAGCATGCCGACACGGAAGTGCTGGCCTTTGCCATGATTGAAACCGCTGAGGCCATGAAAAACCTCGACGAGATTGTATCAACACCGGGGCTTGATGGCGTTTACATTGGCCCTGCTGATTTGACGCTTGGCCTGACGGGTCGCAAATATCCCACGGGCTTCGACCGCCAGGAACCTGAAATGGTGGATGCCATTCAACTGGTGTTGAAGAAAGCCAAGGCAGCAGGCATTCGTGCCTGCTTGCACAATGGAACGCCTGAATACGCAGCCAAGGCCGTGGGCTGGGGCTTTGACCTCGTGACAATTTCCAACGACGTCCGCCTTCTGGCCGGCGCTGCACAGCACAGTATTGCGCAAGCGCGGAAACTGATTGGAGACGCGCCAGCCGCAACAGGTGAAAAGACCTCCAATGGCTACTGACAGGCGCGTTTTGGTGGCAGGCAAAATCCATGAAGCGGGCGTCGCCTTGCTGCGGCAAAGGGCTGATATTGCTGTCGACCTGGTCGAAGCCGTAACGACGGATGCCTATCGTCCGTTGCTCGGCACTGCGGATGCTCTTCTCATCCGCACCCAACCGATGACAGCCGCAGAAATTTCGCTCGCGCCCAAACTCCAGATCGTATCACGTCACGGTGTGGGTTTTGACGCCGTTGATGTGAATGCGCTCAACACACGCCGCATTCCGCTGGCGATTGTTGGTGATGTGAATTCACGCGCGGTTGCCGAACATACTTTGATGTTGATGCTCGCCGCGGCGCGCCGCACCGTGGCCCATCATGTTGCGTCCACAACAGGTCATTGGAACGAACGCAATCATTTCGATTCAATCGAACTCGATGGCAAGACATTGCTGGTTATCGGCTTTGGCCGCATTGGTCGCCGTGTCGCGGAATTGGCAAAGGCTTTTGGCATGCATGTCCTGGCATTTGATCCTTACATGACGCCGGAACAGAAGGCAGCACCTGGGGTATCCCATGTGTCTGACATGAACAGTGCTCTTGCAACGGCAGACTATATCACTGTTCACATGCCAGGCGGGCAAGCCCCCCTGATTGGTGCGGCAGAGCTTGCGCTCATGAAATCTTCAGCCATCATCGTCAATTCAGCGCGCGGTGGAATTATTGATGAAGCCGCACTGGATGCAGCGTTGCGCCAACGCAGATTGAGAGCTGCCGCATTGGATGTTCTTGTCGACGAGCCTCCAGCCCAGGATCATCCTCTTCTCAGCAATCCATTCATTACCATCAGTCCGCACAATGCCGGACTGACAGAAGAATGCGCCATGCGCATGGGGCTCGCCGCTGCCCAGAACATTCTGGATTGCTTTGACCGCAAGCTCAACCGCAAACTGGTGGTGAATGCAGAGGCAATAGGATTCAGCGAAACGCTGGCTCGCTGTTAAGCTCCGTCGCGCAATGGCGCCTGGGCCGGGTATCGCGTTCGTCGGGTATTTTCCCGCGATGATCATTGGTGCCATCCTTAAGGGCTTGTAAGCAAATAAGTGACTCGATGCGAAACGAACCACTACCCCACGACCGTCATCCCAGCGAAAGCTGGGAACCAGCTTGCAGCTTGAACAGGCCTTGATTATCGAAGCTCCGTTACGCTGAAAGCTGGATGC
>JANOTU010000652.1:0-3654 GCA_031416515.1 Hyphomicrobiales bacterium | reverse complement strand
CGCGCCTGCCGGACCAGTTCGCGCGGGCCTGGCTCATTCTGATGTTTGAGTTTGAGGGCACCGCAATTCTGGGCATTGCGACGCTGATCATCGGCTTTGTCGCAGCCGGTCTGGCGCTGGACCGGCTGGCCCGCTACGCGCTGAGGCGTTATATCAAGTGGATGGTCGCGTTGCCTGCGGTAACGCCCCAGGGACGCATCAAAAGCTTCGGGGCGCGCCTGATGTTTGCGTTCATCACCATCAGCGCCTTCACAATCGGCGCGGCTGGCGTGTTTGTGATTTTCCAATGGCCGCCGCTCTTGCAAGAAATCCTGCTGTCTTACCTGACTGTGGCCATCATCACCCGGGTGGCAGTGATTCTGGGCCGCGTCATGCTGCTGCCGCCGCATATTCTTGTGGCCGAGGCGCGGCACAAGAGCCTGATCTTGCGCGCCCTGCCGCTTTCGGACGAGGTGGCGACCCATTGGTATCGTTGGCTTCCGGTTCTTGTCGGCTGGATGGCTTTTTCCATGGCAACCATTGGGCTGCTTGGCACTTTCGGCTTTGACGCCGCAGGCCGGGCGCTGCTGGACATTCCGGCGAGCTTCATCGAACTGGCGCTGGTGTTGTTGGCGGTCTGGAAACGGCCTCAGACTGCTGCGACGCCGGCCACCAAGCCTGCGAAAGTCGGCCATGACGCGGCATCTTGGTTAGTTACACTTTTGGCTGTCTCGCTGTGGGTCATGCTGGTCAGCCACGCCTGGACGCTGTTCTGGGCTGTGCTGGCGGCGGTGGCGCTTCCCATGGCCATCATCACAGCGCGAAAATCCGTCTACTATCTGTTGCGGCCACCTGAGACAGAGGCGGACGGACAGCCGATTGCCCCCGTGACACTCGCTGTGATTGACCGCGGCATCCGGGTTATTCTCATCGTCATCGCGGCCTTTGCGCTGGCGCGTTCTTGGGGATTTGAGCTTGCCAGCTTTTCGCAAGACAACTCTTCGGCAACAGCCCTGCTGCGCGGCGGGCTCAAGGCCATCGTGATCCTGCTGGTGGCTGATTTTGGCTGGACCATTGTCAAGGCCATCATCGCCCGCAAGCTCACCGATACTGGCTCACGCGCCCAGGACCAGGCGCGCATCCGCACCCTGCTGCCGATCTTCCAGAACATCCTGTTCGCGGTGATCATGTCCATGGCGCTGCTCATGGTTCTCTCCTCTTTGGGAATTGAGATAGGCCCCTTGATCGCCGGCGCCGGCGTTGTCGGCGTCGCCATCGGCTTTGGTGCCCAGACTCTGGTGAAGGACGTGATTTCGGGCATGTTTTACTTGCTTGATGATGCGTTTCGCGTTGGCGAATATGTGGAGAGCGGCAGCTACAAGGGCGCGGTGGAAAGCTTCTCCCTGCGCTCCATCAAGCTCCGGCATCACCGGGGCTATCTTTTCACCGTGCCCTTCGGCATGTTGGGGGCGATCCAGAACATGAGCCGGGACTGGGTTATTGACAAGTTCAACATAACTGTGGGTTATGATACGGATATCGACAAGGCGCGCAAGATCATCAAGAAAATCGGGTTGGAATTGGCGGCGGATCCGGAATATGCAGAACATGTCATCGAGCCGTTAAAAATGCAGGGTGTACAAGCCTTCGGGGATTATGGCATTGATATCAGGATCAAGATGATGACCAAGCCGGGAGAGCAGTATCCGATGAAGCGGAGAGCCCATGTGCTGATCAAGCAAGCCTTCGAGGCGAATGGCATCGCCATCCCAACCCCCACGGTTCATGTGACCAGTGACCGGCCCGAAGCGGCTGCGGGGGCCGCCGCGAGGGTGATCACAACGCCGCAGCCGCCAGTGACGACCGAATGATGGACCTGTTGCGGATCGAAAACCTGGGCGTCAGCATTGCGCTGCAGATCGGCAAGATTGATGCCGTCAAGAACGCCAGCCTGCGCATTCTGCCCGGCAAAGTGACAGCGCTGGTGGGCGAGTCAGGCTCCGGCAAGTCGGTGATTGCGCAGACCATCATGGGAATTCTGCCCCCGGTTGCCAGCATTTCGCGGGGCAGCATCATTTTCAACGACCCGATGACCCCCGACGTGAGCCTCGACCTGGCCAAGTTGCCGCGTGACAGCGAGGAATACCGCGCACTTCGCGGCGCACGCATCGCCATGATCTTCCAGGAGCCGATGACAGCGCTTTCGCCCCTGCACACCATTGGCGATCAGATTGGCGAGACTTTGAAAACCCACTCGAATCCGGGTGCCGCGGAAGTGAAGCGCCGCACCGAAGAAATTCTCGATCTGGTGGGATTTCCGGATGCCAAGCGGGCCTATCGCATGTATCCTTTCGAGCTCTCCGGGGGCCTCCGCCAGCGCGCGGTGATCGCCATGGCGCTGATCTGCCGCCCTGCCCTGCTGGTAGCTGATGAGCCAACCACGGCTTTGGACGTTACTATTCAGGCGCAAATCCTGGAGTTGCTGCGAGATTTGCAATCCAAGCTCAATATGGCCATGCTCCTCATCACCCATGATCTGGGCGTAGTTGCCAATGCCGCCGATGAAGTTGTCATCATCTATCACGGCGAGATCATGGAGTCGGGTGCCATCTCCGAGATCTACCGCAATCCCCAGCATCCCTATCTCAAGGGCCTGATGAAGGCTGTGCCGCATTTTGACATGAAGCCGGGCGAGCGCCTCAAGTCTCTGCGCGATGTGCCCGTGGATGCAGAAAGCCTGATGGACCGGGCGCGGGCGGTTGAGATTGCCAGCACGGCTCCCCTTTTAGCGGTCAAGCGTCTGACCAAGTCCTATTCCACGCGCAAGTCCTCATGGTTTGGAAAGCACCAGGACCAGGCGCAACTGGCAGTCGATGATGTCAACCTCGATATCAGGCGCGGTGAGTGCCTGGGGTTGGTGGGCGAAAGCGGATGCGGCAAGACGACAGTCAGCAAGCTGATCATGCGGGCGGTAACACCTGACTCCGGCAGCATCACTTTTGACGATGGCACTGGCCCCATCAATGTGCTGACCGCAGAGGGCAAGGATTTGCAAACCCTGCGCACGAAGATCCAGATGGTCTTTCAGGATCCCTTTTCGTCGCTCAGTCCACGCATGACGGTGCAGAACATCCTGAGCGAGCCTCTGGAAATTCATGAGCGCGGCACCGCCAGTTCGCGCCTTGACAGGGTGCGGGCGCTGATGACGGCGGTGGGCCTCGACCCGCGTTTTCTCAGCCGCTATCCGCACAGTTTTTCCGGCGGCCAGCGACAAAGGATCGGCATCGCGCGGGCACTCGCCTTGGGTCCTGAGCTGCTGATTTGCGATGAGCCGGTCTCAGCGCTGGATGTGTCGGTGCAGGCGCAAATATTGAATTTGCTGAAAGACCTGCAGACGCAACTGGGCCTCACCTATCTCTTCATCTCGCACAATCTTGCTGTGGTTGATTACATGGCCGACCGCATTGCCGTGATGTGCAGGGGTCGGATTGTTGAGTTGGCGCCGCGCGAGGTGTTGTTCAAGGCCCCGATCCATCCCTATACCCGCGCGCTTCTGGCGGCTGTGCCCTTTCCCGACATTGACCGGCCCCTGGATTATGGCACATTGAAATTGGGTGGCGCTTCCGACACCTCAGCCTGGCCCGGCCATTTCGTCGGCAGCGATCTGGCCCCGAC
>JANOTU010000651.1:0-2204 GCA_031416515.1 Hyphomicrobiales bacterium | reverse complement strand
GCGCACGGCGGGGCTGTCCACAGGCGTATCCAAAGCGGGATAGGCCTGCAATTCCTCAAATTCGAAATGCGCTCCCTCGAAGACGCTGTGATAGGACTCGGCCACGATGTCGGCGGCCTCCATGATTTTCTCGGCGATGTGCCCTGCATCCTCGCCGGGCATATAGCGGATCTCGAAATCAACACTGCAGCGGTTTGGCACGATGTTCATGACCTCGCCACCGGCGATTCTGCCCACATGCAGGGTGGTGTAGGCCACCTCATAATCATTGTCGTAAACGCCCAGAGCCGCGATCCGGCGCTGGATGTGGCGGATTTCACCCACCAATTCGGCTGCCATGTAGACAGCGTTGACGCCGTAGGGCGCGAGGCTTGAATGCATCTCCAGGCCGTGGGCGGTGGCGCGAAGCCCGAGCTTGCCTTTGTGGGCGGTCACCGCCTGCATCATGGTGGGCTCGCCGACAATGCACAGGCGCGGGCGGATTTCAGCGTCCTGGAGAAGCTGAAGCAGGCTGCGCACGCCGACGCAGCCGATTTCCTCATCATGGGAAAAAGCCAGATGGATGGGGGTACGGAGATTGAGGCCTGCGGCCTTCTCGGCCATGGCGAGGCAGCAGGCGATGAAGCCCTTCATGTCAGCGCTGCCACGGCCATAAAGATTGCCCTCGTGCCTGGTCAGGATAAAGGGATCGGTACTCCAGGCCTGACCTTCAACCGGCACCACATCGGTATGGCCGGAGAGCACGATGCCCGGCACATTCTCAGGGCCGATGGTGGCCCAGAGATTGGCTTTCAGGCCGTCGGCGCTATGGACCAGGTTGGACTCGATGCCAAAACTCGTCAGAACATCCTGCACATAGGCAATCAAATCGAGATTGCTGTCGCGGCTGATGGTCGGAAAGCTGATCAGGTCTTCAAGAAAAGCGATGGTTCGGGACATTTCTTAAGGTACCATGACCGGCATCCGGGTGGCAGGGGGCGTGTTGCGGCTTCTCTGGCAGCGGATAACGCCGTCGATGATCACCATGCCGATGCCGGGGAGATCGCCAAGCCGCACACTTTCCAGCAGGGTTGGGCCAGCGGAATGCTGGGCCGTGTCCATCAGCACAAAATCAGCGCTGCGGCCCACTTCGATGAGACCGCAATCGAGTTTCCGCATCCGCGCGGTGTTGCCGGTGGCAAAGCAGAAGGCGAGTTCCGCTGGAATGTCACCCAGCGCTGAGAGCATCGACACCATGCGGAGAATTCCCAGCGGCTGCACGCCGGAGCCTGCGGGGGCGTCGGTGCCGAGGATGACTCGGGAAAGCTCCTTCATCTCGCTGGCAATGCGCAAAGTGTAGAGGGCGGCGCGCTCGTTGCATTGTGGACGATCTCGAGCCCACGCTTGCAGCCCTCGCAGATGCAGCGGATTTGGGAATCGGGGAGTGCTGTGTGGCCGCCATTGATATGGCCGATGACATCGGTGTCAGCCTCCAGAACCACATCCTTGTCGATGAGGCCAGAGCCGGGGATCGAGGGGCCGCCGGTGTGGATGGTGCTCTGAATGCCGTATTTCCGCGCCCACGCCACCATGCGCCGCGCCGTGGGGCCATCCTTGACGCCGCCCAGTCCCACCTCGCCCAGAAGGGTGACGCCCGCATCGGCCAGATCCTTGAAATCCTGCTCGCTCATGTCTGGCTCAATGCAGGGCGCGCCGGCATGGACTTTGACGCCCGAGGGCCGGAAATTGGCGAACATGCGCTGCGATGAGATGGCGAGTGCTTTGAGGCCAATGATATCGCGCGGCCGCCCCGGCGAATGCACTTCGCCCGCCGAGATCATGGTGGTGACGCCGCCATTGAGGTTTGAGTCGATCCAGCCCAGCTGGTTCTGGCGCGGCGTCCAGTCGCCAGCCACGGGATGCACATGGCTGTCGATCAGGCCGGGGGTGAGGGTGCAGCCGCCCGCGTCGATGCTTGTGGTGGCGTGTTCGGTATCCACATCCCTGGCGCGGCCAATGGCGGAAATTTTTCCGTCGGTTGCGACGATGGTATCCGCATCCAGAATCGGCTTTTCCAGCGCGCCCGAAAGGATCAACCCGATATTGCGGATCACCAGCTTCTGCGGCCCGGTTGGCGCTGCGCTTGCATCATGTGGCATGTGTGGCTCCCTGCTTTAAGGTTCACCACAAAGGCACAAAGAACACGAAGAAGAAAAAATATTCCG
>JANOTU010000650.1:0-2744 GCA_031416515.1 Hyphomicrobiales bacterium | reverse complement strand
AACCGCATATTCAATCACAAACGCGCCAATGATCTGGCGGCGCGAGGCGCCATAGGTTTTCAATACCACGGCGTCATAGAGCCGGTCAGACAGTCCCGCCGCAAGTGCCCCAGCCAACACCAGAACGCCGGTCAGAAGTGTGAGCACGCTGGCCCCCCTGATGGCGGTGAGCATCTGGCCCAGGAGGTCGCTGACAATGCCGATGGCGTCTTTCACCCGGACCGCCGTGGCCGAGGGGTAGGCTCTGGCCATGGTGTTGAGCAGCTTGGCCTCATCACCGCCCTCCATCTCGACTGTGACAATATGGCTGTGCGGCGCTGACTTCAATGTGCCGGATGAAAACACCATGACAAAATTGATGCCCAGGCTCCGCCAGTTCACGCTGCGCAAATTGGCGACTTTGGCGCTCACCTCGCGGCCCAGCACATTCACCTTGATCTCATCGCCGATCTTGACGCCAATCCCAATCGCGATTTCGTCCACCATGGAGACAAGATTTGGCCCCTGGTAATCCTGCGCCCACCATTCGCCAGCGGTTAATTTAGAGCCGGTGGGCAGCGTGTCGGAATAGGTGAGGCCCCGGTCACCGCGCAGCGCCCAGCTTGATTCCGCTGTCGCCTGCGCCTTGTCAGCGGCAACGCCCTTGATGCTGATGATCCGCCCACGGAGCATTGGCGCTGTGCTGATGCCGGTGACACCGGCTTGCGCCCCTATGCTGGCGGTGAAGGCAGCCAGCTCGTCATTGCGCACATCGAGAAAGAAAAACGCCGGAGCCTTTTCGGGAATGCCGGATTTGAGTTCCGCGCTGATGGTGCGGTCGGTCAGCGCCAGCGTCACAAACAAGGTGAGGCCAAGCCCCAATGCGAGGATGACCGAGGCTGACGCCGAGCCCGGCCTGTGGATATTGGCGATGGCATAGCGCCACACGGCGGAGTCGGCGCGCGGCGTGATTTTCGCCAATCCGACAATGCCCTTGGCCAGCCCCAGCAGCACCACAAAGCTTAAAATCAGCCCGCCCAGATAAAGCGCGGTGATTTTCGGCTCATCAAAATTCATGAAGACAACCCCGGCGATGGCGCACAGGGCCACGGCGATTGCAACGAGATCGCGTTTGGGCGGCCAGCCTTGCTCCGGCAGCGCACGGTGGCGAAACAGCGCCGAGGCTGGCACCAGCCGGGTTCGCGCCAAGGGCCAAAGTGCGAAGGCGAAAGTCACCAGGCCCCCAAGCACACCGGCGACAGCCAGCGGCGCAAATTCAACCCGTGCTGCAATCGGCAATGGAATAATCCCGCCAAGGAAGGCCCCCGCAGCCCAGGGTGTGGCCGCCCCCACCGCCAGCCCAAGTGCTATGGCGATGAGGCTCACCAACATGATCTCGGTCAGATAAATGCCAAACACATCGCGCGATCTCGCCCCCAGACATTTGAGCGTGGCAATCGACGCCGTTTTGCGGCCGACAAAAGCAGAAACCGCATTGGCAATTCCGGCCCCGCCAACAATCAACGAGGCAATGCCGACGAGGGTGAGGAAATAACCAAGGCGCTCAATGAAGCGGTCCGTCCCTTGCGCGGCATTATTGCGGTCGCGCATCCGCCAGCCGGAGTCAGGGAATTTTGTCTTGGCCTCATCCAGAACCGCCTGCATTTGCGCCGGATCACCAAGCTTGACGCGGTAGCGCCAGGTAATCAGGCTGCCCGGCTGGATCAATCCCGTGGCCTCCAGCCCTTGCTGGCTCATCAGCAGGCGGGGGCCAAGAATAATGCCGTCGGAAATCCGGTCTGGTTCAGTTTTGATCAGCCCACGGATGGCAATCTCGATTGCGCCGATCTTGATGTTGTCACCAACCTTGAGCCCAAGCCTGCCCATCAGCAGGGGATCAGCCACCGCGCCGAAAACCCCGCCTTGGGCACCAAAATCAGCGCTGCCCTCGCTCAGATCTAATGCGCCGTACAGCGGATAATTGCCATCAACAGATTTGGCCTCAACCAATGTCGTGGCCTCGCCCGCCACCGCCATGGCGCGCAGTGTTGCAACCTTGCTCACGCTTCCCTTCGAGCTGATGAAGGCATATTCCGCAGGCGTGGTCTCGCGGTGAACCAGGGAAAATTCAATATCGCCCCCCAGCAAAGGCTGGCCTTGTTCATCAAGCCCGCGCTCAATGCTGGCGGCGAGGGAGCCAATCATGGCAATCGCCGCCGTGCCAAGGGCGAGGCAGGAGAGAAAAATCCAGAAGCCCTGCAAGCCCGAACGCAAATCCCGCAGCGCAAAGCGCAACCACAGATTCATGGATGGGCGCCCGAGACAATGCGGCCATCGCGCACTTCGGCAATGCGGTGGCAGCGGGAGGCGATGGCGCGGTCATGGGTGATCAACACCAGCGAGGCGTCTTCAATGCCAAACAGCAGATCAATGATGGCGCTGCCGGTTTCCTGATCGAGATTGCCGGTGGGTTCATCGGCGAGAATAATCCGCGCTCCCGAAGCCAGCGCCCGCGCAATCGCCACCCGCTGCTGCTCGCCGCCTGAAAGCTGCCCCGGATAATGCGACAGCCGGTGCGCCAGGCCCACGCGGGTCAGCCTGTCCCGCGCTGTCGCCATGGCATTGGGAGCACCTTTGAATTCCAAGGGCACCGCTACATTCTCCACGGCGGTCATCGTCGGGATCAAATGAAAGGACTGGAACACGATCCCCACATGGTCGCGCCGGAAGGCTGCCAGCCCATCCTCGCCCATGATGGTGATGTT
>JANOTU010000649.1:0-1601 GCA_031416515.1 Hyphomicrobiales bacterium | reverse complement strand
AAAACGTGCCGCCCAGTGATTGTGGGAGATCGGCTATGGCATCGGCTTGCATGTCGGCAACGTGATATTTGGCAATGTTGGATTGCCAGACAGGCTGACCTTTTCGACATTCGGGGCAGAAGTAAACGAGGTGCAGCGCATTGAATCCCTGACCAAAAAGTATCCGTCCAGGATCGCAGCCAGCGAATCCTTCGCCAATTATTGTGAAGGCGACTGGACCATGCTTGCGTCCGAAACACTGCGGGGATTCAGCAGGGAAGTGAAAATTTTTGCGCCGACGGGAACAAACCTGGCCCAGACGGCAATGGCCGAGGCGGTTGAATCGAATGACCCGGGATTGTCAAATGCCGAGCATCTGATGATCCTGCACCGTGAATCAAAAAAAGCGGCGGTGAATGCGGGGTTGCGGTGAAACAGTGGCACGTGCTGATTGCGGCATTGGTGTTCTTTACAGGGGGAGCTATGGCGTCGCATGACGTTTTGATTGATGGTTTTGAGGGCCAGGATTTCGCGCCTGCAGGCGGGCTTCGATACAAGGAAAATGCGGAGCAGAAAGCAGGAAAGGTAGAGTTTCAAAGCAAGGTGACCTACAACAGCGCGGGCGCTCTCAAGCTATCTGTCAAGCCACTTTGCCCGCCTGACCCTGATGCCTGCAGCGAGCGGGCTGAAATTTGGGAAAAGTCGGCGCTGCGCGTGCCTTACTTTCAGGGCGTGTGGTACGGTTTTTCAGTCAAGTTCGCTGACCCCGTGCCGCAGGACGACCACCGCTATCTCATCGCCCAGTGGAAGCGCGAGATCGATCCGGGAGCGCCCGGCGATTTCAGTCCGTTCCTGGCATTGCGTCTCAAGAATGGCAAGCTCTTTGCCACTGTTGAGACCAATCACTTTCCGGCCGCTCCGTGCGCTGAAGGCGTGGCACCAGCGTGGCTTCGTCCCGATACCAATCAGATGCGGGTGTTTGTCACTGCCAGTGATGGCTGGACCGCTGAAGACGGCAAGCTGTTCAATGTTTGCACCAACAGGCTCAAGGTCATCGACCGCGGCAACAATTTACCAGACCCAAAATCCGGCTGGATCGATTTCGCCATCTACACCAAGCCCGGCCCCCACGGCGATGGCCACATCGAAATCTTCGCCAACAACAAGTGGATCGTGACGGTTACCGGCCATATCGGCCATGATGATCCACCCCTTGGCGACAACCAGTATTTCAAATTCGGCCCTTACCGCGCACCCCACACCACCGAATGGACCCTCTACTACGACAACTTCCGCCGCTCACCGCGCTGCGCGGATGTGTTGCAGGGCGTTCCCTGTCCTTTTGAAGAGGCCGCGCATCCGGACTTGTGAGGGATACACCCTTGGAGCGCCTACGTCCCGTGCGCGGGCGGCGGGACGCCGCCATTCCGTGGAAAAATATTTTCTGGTTGGTGAAAATAGTCCTTGACAGGGAACTAAATGTTCGCTATGCGTTCTCCATCCTCCCAGAAGGGGTTTCGTTCGCGACGGTGACCGGGATGGGAGGAATCGGCTCTTGACGCCAATGTGTATCGTGCGCATGGCGTCTGGCGGCTTCCGGGAGTTCAGGGGTGTGATGCCTT
>JANOTU010000648.1:0-3872 GCA_031416515.1 Hyphomicrobiales bacterium | reverse complement strand
GGACTCGCTGAACCGCCCCCTCATCCGTCTCGCGCCCAAGAAAGGGGGCGCGAGCCACCTTCCCCCGCGAGGGGGGAAGGGGAGATAAGGCCGCTTCCGCCCGCTCCGGCACATGGCTTTCAACCGCCGCCAGCGCTGCGATCTCCGCCTCGTGCCGGTTCATCACCCGGTCATTCAACTGCTCGATGGCAAGCGTTCCTGCGGCCTCCATGAACCCGTATTGCTGCGCCACCGCCGCTGCCGTCTCACAAGCCTCCAGCGCTATGGCATCAATGCCGAAGCCTGCGTCAACCCCTTCGAGCTTGGGCTTCAGAATGCGCAACAGATGCGCCGCCTCATGCGAGGGCGCTGACAATCCCGCTGCGAGGCTGACGCGCGAGCCATCGACCCGGAACAGCTTCAATACCAACCGCGTTGCCCCTTGCGCTTTCCTTTCAAGATCGGAAGTGAGCGCCGCAACCAGCTCCGCAAGGATCACCTCCAGCCCTTCGGAGGTGATCACCGGCTCCATCAGCGCCCGGCGCGCCATGAAACTGGCTGGCGGGCGCAGCGCGTTGAGCGGCTCATCGCGAACCCCCATCGCCTCATCAAGCCGGATCAGCACATTCTCGGCCACATGCTCACCGCGAAACCGCCGCGCCAGGGAACTGCGCGGGATGGCAAGAAGCGCCCCAATGGTCTTGAGCCCAAGCCTGCGCAAGGTTCTGGCCGAGCCGGCATCAAGGCGCAGCGCTTCGACGGGAAGCGCTTCGAGCCTGTCACCGGAATAACGCGCCAGCGCCCAGGCGGCGCCGATGGTTGCGGCAACACCGGCGCGGGTCGTAAATCCATAGCCCGCAAGGCGCTGGCGCATGTCCGCCAGCATCTTCTCCTCGCCGCCAAAAAGATGGGGAATACCGGTGATATCCAGCAGAATGCCGTCGGGGGGTTCTGGCGAGATCCACGGGCTGTAGCGCTCCAGCCAGCGGCACAGGCCCAAAAGGCTGGCCAAATCCGCCTCAGGCTCATGCAGTTCGGACAGAAGATCAGGCACGGCGGCGCGCGCATCCGCCAGCCTTTGCCCCACCCCCAGCCCGAAATTCCGCGCCATGGGGTTGGCCGCGACCAGGCGCAGGCCCCTGGCCCCAGCCTCAACCAGCGCGAAAGGCAGGCCTTTGGGCGGCGGAGATTTCCCCGCTTTCATCCGTCCACGGATGAACCTCTCGACCGGAAATTCCGGGAACCAGATTGAAACGATGCGGGCCATGTTGCCATTCCAAATTCCAAAGGCCCGGCCTGCCGCTCCGGGCGCGCATGAGTTCAATTGTCCAGGCGGGATCGCCTGGCGCGTTCCGGTCATAGGGCGGCCCCCGCGACGGCCCCGCCGCGGCCCGCCAGCGCGTGAGGCTGGCGGTGGCCCCGGCATGGGGGGAAGCAAAAACCAAAATCCCCGCCGATTTCCCGGCCCGGGCGGCCAAGGCCAGCCGCCGCGTGACGGTGAGGCTCGCATGGCGGGGATCCGCATCGGCGATGACCAGCGAAAGCGCGCCCGATTTCAGCGCCTCCTCCACCGTCCACAGCAGCGCTGCGGGCTGTTTCAGCGTCACCGTCACAAAACGGTTGCGCGCCAATCCAAGCGCTTCAGCCCCATGCCCATAAAGCCTGCCATATTCGCGCTCCTCGCGCGCCAGCCTGCACCACAGCACGGGCCGCCGCTCGGTTTTGTCACTCAATCGCCGCAAGGCCAGCGCCAGCGCAAAGCCCATGGCCGCAGGCATGTCGCCATAACTTCGCGGCGTCACATCATGCAAGCCAGCCCGCGCCAGACCTATGGCGCCAAGAGTCCGGTCAATCTCCGGCACTCCCATGGTCCACGGACACCCGCGCGCCCGCGCCTCAAACTGCGGCAGGCTCTGCTCCAGCCTGGCAATATGCTGGCGCAAACCCGCCACAAGAGCCTCCTGCCGCACCGCTTCCATACGCACCTTCCAATTGTTCTATATTTGTTCTTTCATATGTGAAAAGAAGAGTCAATATAGGAAAGGTTTTATAGGTGCGGTGGGCGCGCTATCCCTTGGCGGTGTGGGCCTGCTGCATCATCTCACCGAATTTGGTGAAAAACTGGCTTGCCAGTGATTTCGCGGTGGAGTCAATCAAGCGCGAGCCCAGCATGGCCATCTTGCCGCCGACTTGCGCATCGACGTCATACTCCATCAGGGTTTCAGCCGGTCCGGTTTCGATGAGCCTGACACTGGCCCCGCCGCTGGCAAAACCCGCGACGCCGCCCTGGCCCTGGCCGGAAATCCGGTAACTCTCAGGGGCAACAATATCAGACAGCGTCACCGCGCCGGTGAATGTGGCCTTCACCGGGCCCACCTTCATCACCACCCTGGCTGTCATCTCGGTGGGAGAGGAGGCATCAATTGACTCGCAGCCCGGGATGCACTGTTGCAGGATCAGGGGATCATTGAGGCCCGCCCAGACAATGGCGCGTGGCGCCGGGATGGTTTGGCTGCCGGTCATTTTCATGTGCGTTATCCTTTTGGCTTGCAATCACTCGCTGCAATATCACACTACGATCTGTGCCCGGAAGAGTCATTGCGCCAGCGCTGTCGCCTGCGCCATTATTTTCACAGTCTCGCCGCGAAATGACCTTGATTGAGCTGGGAACGACCAGGCGGGCCACGCATTGAATGGCGAGTTGATCACTGCTGATTGACTGCAACCCCAACTTCGAGAGGAACTCCCCATGATTACCAAAAAAGTCGCAATTATCGCCGCTATCAGCGCGATGCTGCTGGGCTCAACCGCATACGCCGCAGAGCTCAACGCCGATGGCTCCGTCAAGGCTGGCGCCAAAGTCACCGGCAATGCCACGGCCAAGGACAACAATGCCGCCGCTGAAGCAAATGCCAATGGCGAAGTCGATGCAGCGGGCACGGCCAAGACCACCACCGACAGCAACCGTTGCGCCGATGGAAGCAAGGCTGCTGATGGTAAGCGCTGCGCTGATGGCGCAGCCGCGTCAAACACCAACGCGGACGCATCTGGCACGGAAAACTTCGGACAGGTAATTTCCTCGATCCAGTCTTCCAGGCAAGGCGCTGCAAAAGTCCAGACGATGACTGATGTCAGCCAGGTCAAGGTGGTCAAGGTTTCAGCCATGGCCCAGGGCGAAAACATGACAGCTCTGGACAACGCCGTTGCCAAGAACAACGCCGACATCACCGCGTTGCACACGGCCATTTCGTCAAACACCAGCATCTCCGCCGATGTCAAAGCGGCCCTTCAGGCCGAGAAGGTTGACATGAAGTCCATTGTCGCGGCCGACATCGGCAGTGACAACGCGCTGACGATCTACGTTCGCTGAACATGCTGCGGATGCCGGCGGATGAATTCATCCGCCGGCATCTTTTGTCTGACGACGGTATACTCATTCACGCCACAGACCATGATCTGGGGAACAAGGTCCTGGCACGGAAATACCACACCGGCAACGCGGCGGAGGGACCTCATCCGCCCCTTCGGGGCACCTTGTAACAGAAGAGTGTGATATATTCCGCAGGTCTCGCAAGAGGCGCGCAGGCTTGGACGGCCGTCCGGAGCCTGTGCGGTCGGATTTCGGATCGTCGGCACCAGAGCAGAGAGCAGAGAGCAGAGAGCAGAGAGCAGAGAGCAGAGAGCAGAGAGCAGAGAGCAGAGAGCAGAGAGCAGAGAGCAGAGAACTGTGGAGAAGTATGATCGTTTCCGACTTCTTCATCTGGCCCGAAGGGTTGATTGAACTCCGGGTTCGTTTCACAGGCGCGGGTCGACGAAGACGAGCGAGATTATCACACAATCGAAGACGAACCGAGCGGTTAATTATTGACAAGCCCTGAGTTCCGGGAAATCAG
>JANOTU010000647.1:0-17203 GCA_031416515.1 Hyphomicrobiales bacterium | reverse complement strand
TTTCATAAATGCTTTGCTTGCGCACCTCGACATCGGCAAATTGCGCGAGGTTGTCGCGCGCGCGCGCAAGCGTGCGGTCATCCACATCCACGGCAAGCCCGCCCAATGCGCCATAGGTCATCGGCCAGTGGCTGTTGCGGCCGATGCCGCAGCCCCCGTCCAGAAATTGCTTCCCGCTCCAGAAGGATTTCTCGAGCACGGTCCAGCGCAGGAACTGTTCCTCGTGTTCAGGGAGAAGGTCGGCGTAATGATCCCAGGAATAGCCAAAACGTTCCGGGGAGCCCTTGGCTATGGTTGAAATATTGTCGGCTTCCCTATTCACCCCTTGCTCCCTTTGATTCGCGCAGATCGGAATACCCATAACATATAACTGGCAAAATTCATGGCGGGAATGACCAGCCAGTTCCAGGCGATGCCGAGCAGGTAGCTGCGGTCGGCGATTTCGGTGATCCAGTACATGCCGCCGACTGCGACCACTAAATTCGCGGCAGTCGAAAGAACGAAACGCAGTGGCTCCGCCTTGTCGTGCAAGCGGTCCGAAAAAGAGACTCTTGAGTGCGCCAGGTAGGCTATCGGCAATGTGATGACGAATGCGACAATGCTAGCAACTGTTGGCCTTATTGGGTCCAGAAGCAACACACAGGCGACGACCGCGAGGCTGTAGAACACCGAGACCGCCACCCCCACGAACCCGTAGACCACCACGCGGCGCAGCGCTGGCGGCAGCAGGTGGATGAGCCGTTCTGTGAGTTCACGTGGCATTTGCTGCGCCACTGTTCTGGCCGACAATCCCTTGCAGGCTCAGCCAGCTCCACAGCAGCAACCTTTCGTCTTCTTCGCCAGCCCGAGCCGCCGTCCAGCGTTTGGCGATCCAGTCGGTACGAAGACCTGGCACGATGCCCATGGGAGGGGCTGGCGGCATTTGCCGCAGCCAGCGCGCCATGGGAATGCCAAAGCCTTTCTTGGGGCGCTTCAATACTGAGTCTGGGACCAGACCCTCGGCGGCGCGGCGCAGCAGGAACTTGCGCACACCGTTCCGGTATTTGTAGCCATGCGGGAGGCGGGCGCAGAAATCCACTACGTCATTGTCGAGAAATACCGCGCGCGCCTCCAGAGAAACCATCATGGCTGCCCGGTCGGTTTTCGCCAGGATGTCGTCCTGCAGGTAAAAATTGGTGAAAAACTCCAGGGCGCGGTCAACTGGGTTGGTCGCTTTCGCATTGTCCCAGGCATCAATGGCTTCGGAGTATAATTCATCGATCGGCAGAGGTGTCTCAAATAGCTCGCCCATGCGCGCAGGCTCAAGCGGGGACATCCACACCGGCAGTCGCACATGCGGCGGGTAGGAGAGGCCCATAAGTGCGCGGCGCAGCTTGAAATCCAAACTCATGTTAGTGGCAGCGTGCGGCAGCATTCCCACCATGCGGCGCAGCAACAGATGCACCGGCTGCGGAACCAGGCGGTCATACCAGGCCGCCGGCGCCAGAGCCGCAAAGGGGTCGTAACCAGCGAAAAGTTCATCCCCGCCGTCGCCAGACAACGCCACGGTGACGGTTTTCCGCGCGAAGGCGCAGAGCATGTAAGTGGGCAGGATGGAGGCATCCCCGGTGGGCTCGTCCAGCCGGCCCAGCACTTCGGCGGCGAGGCGCCGCGCAGTGTCGAAATCAAGGATTTGTTCGTGATGGCGTGTGCCAATGACTCTCGCGACTTCGCGGGCATAGGGCGTCTCATCGAATGACGTTTCGTTGAAACCGATGGTGAAGGTATCGAGGCTTGCAGGTGCCCGGTGGCGTGCGGCAAGGGCGAGGACAGTGCTGGAATCAATGCCGCCGGAGAGAAAAATACCAAGCGGAACATCGGCGACCAGACGCCGGGCAACAGCGCGGTCCAACAGCTCCCGCAACTCCTCTGTCAAACGCGGTATGTCTGCTTCGGGTGCCTGTTCCCCGGCGGTGATGGCAAAACGCCAGAAGCGGCGTTCTCGCGCGCTGAAATCAGCAAGATCGAGCGTGAGCGAACATCCGCCGGGAAGCTTGCGAGCGCCACGATACAAAGCGTTTGGCGCAGGGATGTAGCCATAGGCGAAGAACTTCTGCAACGAGCGATTGTCGATGCTGCGGTCAACCGCAGGGTGCTTTATCAGCGCCGACAACTCAGATGCGAATGCAAAAAATTTCGGGCGCGCTGTGTAATAGAAGGGCTTTTCTCCAAACCGGTCACGCGCGGCGAAGAGACGCCGGCGCGCGCGGTCCCAGATGACAAAGGCGAACATGCCGTTGAGCCGGGAGGGCAGGCCCTCGCCCCACTCTTCGTAGCCGTGCACCAAGACCTCGGTATCAGAATGGTTGCTACGAAAAACATGCCCTGCCGCCAAGAGTTCCGTGCGCAATTCCGCCTGATTGTATATCTCGCCATTGAACAGGACACAGGTGGATTTGTCTTCGTTCCACATCGGCTGGTGCCCGCCCGCAACATCGATGACAGCGAGGCGGCGAAACCCAAGATGCAGCCCATGATCGGGCTCAATGTGAATGCCCAGGTCGTCCGGGCCACGATGCGCTATGGCTCCCGCCATAGATTCGATGTCTGCCCGCCCGCCGGCGCCAACAAAACCAGCTAGCCCGCACATGCTGGCTCAGCCACCCCGACGTGACGGCGAACCATCACCATTGATCACTTCACGGGTGTGATAAATCGTCTTGCCTTGTGACTCGAAATATGTGCGAACCACGATCTCGGCCACCAGGCCGATGCAGTTGCTCATGACCCCCATCATGACCGACATCACCACCAGCAAAGGCAACGGAGTCTGGATCATCGACACATCTTCAAAAACTTTCAGATACAACATATAGACAGCGCTGATCGTCGCAACAAAGAACCACAGGACACCAAAGCCGCCAAAGACATAGATTGGCTTGCCAATCCAACGGTCAAGAAACCGCACCACGATGAGGTCGAGCACGACTTTGAGGATGCGGTCCAGCCCGTAATTGGATTTGCCGTGCAGGCGCGGACTGTGATTGACCGGCATCTCGGTGATGCGAGCGCCATACCAGGCGGCGTAGATCGGCACAAAACGGTGCATTTCCCCGTAAAGCCGCACTTCGCCAATCACGCTGCGCCGATAGACTTTCAGGGAACAGCCATAGTCATGCAAATGAACGCCTGAAATCCAGGAGATCAGCCTGTTGGCGACACGGCTGACAAAATTGCGCCTGATGGCGGCGTCATGGCGATTCTTGCGCCAGCCTGAAACCACATCGTAACCCTCATCCAGTTTGGCGAGCAGCATGGGAATGTCAGCGGGATCATTCTGCAAATCAGCGTCAAGCGGCACAATGATCTCCCCGCGGGAATGATCGAACCCGGCCATCATCGCCGCTGTCTGGCCGTAGTTGCGGGCAAGATCAATAACCCGAAGCTCAGGGTGAGAAGCCGCCAACGCGCGCAGCACATGCAGCGAGCCATCAGTGCTGCCGTCATTGACCACGATCACCTCGAATGATTTCCCAAGCCCGCGCATGACGGAAAATGCGCGCTCAATCAGCAAGGGCAGATTTTTCTCCTCATTCTTGGCCGGAATAATCAGGGAGATCATCACGGTGTCCTTTGGTGAAAACTCGGCGGCAGATTGCGGGTGTGCGGCTACGACTTCAGTGAGCGACATTTGCCAACCTTGCAAGATGATGGGAAAAACAGTCCCATTTAATAGGCGCATGTTTGGATCACGCCTCTAACATTGTCAAACATCCACCCACCTCGCACTGATTGCACCGGGCTGATCATCGATCAAGGTACGCTGCGGGGCAGAAATACCCGAGTCTTGCTGAGCCAGAAACCAAGCGCCGGGACTGTCAGCAGTGCGGGAACCATGGCCAACCATAGGGGCTGCCGCAGCCATTCCACAAAAACATAAACGATAGCCTGGTTAACCAGAAAGCATGACACTGCAACGCCCAAAAATCGCGGCAAAGCAGCTGTGTGCTGGCTGTTTTTGTTGAATGTCCAGTACCAGTTACCCACGTAGGATACGATGAAGGCGACCAGAAAGGCCAGAAAGTTTGCCCGCAATGGCGGCACCTGCCCTAAGCTGTTGAAGGCAATTGCCGACACATAGTGGACCGCTGTGGCCATGACGCCTACAAAAGCAAACTTTGCTATTTGTCGCAAATTGTGGGTCATGGAGAATGCGAGTTCAACCGCCATCTTCGCTGTCTATTTCTTGCTGGTAGATCCAAGCCTCGCGTCGACGCCTGGCTCGTGCAATACCGCGAATCTCGCGCACGAGATACAGTGGTCGGTTGCGGACTTCGGAATAGATGCGGCCCACATACTCGCCAAGGATGCCGGTGGCAAAGATATTCGCCGCGCTGAAGAACAGCACCACGACCATGAGCGAGGCATAGCCCGGCACGGGGTTGCCGAAAATCAGCGTCCTGACGACCATATACAGGGCGTAAACCAGGGCGAAAATGGCGACGGCCACACCAAAATAAGTCCAGATGCGCAGCGGAACCGTTGATGATCCGGTGATGCCGTCAATGGCGAAGTTCCACAGTTTCCAGTAGCGCCATTTGGTGATGCCGGCGGCGCGGGGTTGGCGGGCATATTCCACGGCTGTTTGCTTGAAGCCCACCCAGGCGAACAGGCCTTTCATAAAGCGGGTTTTTTCCGGCAAGGTTCTGATTGCCTCAACCACGCGACGGTCCATCAGGCGGAAATCGCCGGTGTTGTCGGGAATGCGGACTTCGGCGAGCCAGTTATGGATGCGGTAGAACATACCCGCCGACATGCGCTTTTGCATGTCGTCAGAATCGCGGCTGGAGCGGCGCGCATAGACCACTTCAAACCCCTCGCGCCATTTGGCCACCATCTCGGCGATGAGTTCCGGGGGATCCTGCAAATCGGCATCGATGGGAATGACGGCCTGGCCGCGCGTGAAATCAAGCCCTGCGGACAGGGCGGTGTCCTTGCCGAAATTGCGCGAGAGGCTGAGAAACTTGATGCGCTTGTCGCGCTCGTGATGCGCGGTGAGGCCCGCGACCGTGCCATCTGAGCTGCCATCATCGACGCAGATGATTTCAAAATCCGCGGTGATCTTTTCCAGCACCGGCACCAGCCTGCCGAAGAAAAGGTCAATGCCCTCTTCTTCATTGAACATTGGCACCACAACCGAAAGGAGCGGGGGCGGTGTGTCATCATGGCGGTCTTGCGGCATGTTCATGCCAGAAACCATAGTCTATTCCCTTGAAATTTATAGGTTTTTGTTTTTTTCCAGGTTAACAAAGAATTAACCCCGTATTTGCATGGGCTTTTTCATATCATAGAGAAAATAACCAACAAAATAAGGGTTTTCACGAATCAATGAATGCGCTACAGGCTTTGATAGCCAATCAGGCACAGGAGAGAAAAATGGCTGACGATAAAATTGTGACGATCCCGTTGTCAAAAATGGCGGCGGAACTGGCTGAAAAGCATGACATGTCCAAGAAGGCCATGGGCGAACTGCTCGGCGCCTTTGTCGACCTGACTGTGAAGCACCTGAAGAAAGGCGCCAAGGTGCGCATCACCGGTCTTGGCATTTTCCAGGTCAAGAAGCGTTTGGCGCGCATGGGCCGCAATCCTGCCACCGGCGAAGCCATCAAGATCAAGGCCTCCAAGAAACTGGGCTTCCGCGCCGCCAAGGAAGTCAAGGACGCGATCTAAGCGTTCAACAGTCTCCAACTTGAATGGCCCTGCCCTCGCGCGGGGCCATTTCATTTTGGGGCGTTGAGTTCTTTTCACGATGCCGACCGATTGCGGCGGCTTGGCCCTCTCGCTATTGTCGAGCGGAAAGAGGGAGTTCCCATGAAAACAAATGCGCGGGTTGTTGTGATCGGCGGCGGTGTCGTCGGCTGTTCGGTGCTCTATCATCTGACCAAGGCGGGCTGGAAGGATGTGGTGCTGGTGGAGCGCGACCGGCTGACCTCCGGCTCCACCTGGCACGCGGCGGGCGGGTTTCATACGCTCAATGGCGATCCCAATGTGGCGAAGCTGCAAGGGTACACGATTGGGCTTTATGATGAACTTGAGAAGATTTCTGGCCAGGCCTGCGGGCTGCACCGTTCTGGCGGCTTGATCCTCGCTGACACGCCCGAGCGCATGGAGTGGTTGAAGATGGCCCATGCGCGGGCGCGCTATCTGGGGCTTGAGACTGAGCTTATGGACATGAAGCGGGCCAAGCAGATGCATCCGCTGCTTGAGGAGAAATATTTTGTGGGTGCCATGCTTGATGCAGCCGATGGCAATCTTGATCCCGAGGGCACCACCCATGCCTACGCCAAGTCAGCGCGTATTGGCGGCGCTGAGATTTACCAGAATTGCCGGGTGACCGACCTCACCCCGCGCAGCGATGGCAGTTGGGATGTGATCACGGTGAATGGCAACATCCATGCCGAGCATGTGGTGAACTGCGGTGGATTGTGGGCGCGCGAGGTGGGGCGCATGGTGGGGCTGGAACTTCCCGTGCTGGCCATGGAGCACCAATATCTGGTGACCGACGATATGCCGGAGGTGACCTCCTTCAACAAGGAGCGCGGCCACGAGCTGCCGCACATCATTGATTTCCGCTCCGAGATTTACATGCGTCAGGAGCGCTCTGGTCTGGTCTTCGGCACCTATGAAAAAGACTGCCGCCCGTGGCAGCCGCGCACCACGCCGTGGGATTTTGGCCAGGAACTTTTGCAACCCGATCTCGACCGCATTGGGCCTTCGCTGGAACTTGGCTACAAGCATTTTCCAGCGCTTGCCAAGGTCGGAATCAAGCGGGTCATCAACGGCCCCTTCGCCTTTTCGCCTGATGGCAATCCGCTGGTGGGGCCGGTGCAGGGTCTCAGGAATTTCTGGTGCGCCTGCGCCGTCATGGCGGGCTTCAGCCAGGGGGGTGGCGTGGGTCTGGCGCTGTCGCAATGGATGGTCAATGGCGATCCGGGCTTTGATGTCTGGGCCATGGATGTTTCGCGCTTTGGCGAATGGGCCTCGCGCAGCTATACAAACGAGAAAGTGCGCGAGAATTATGCGCGGCGTTTTTCCATCCGCTTTCCCAATGAGGAGCTTCCCGCCGCAAGGCCCCAGCAGACGACAGCGCTCTATGACACCATGATCGCCCAAGGTGCTGTCATGGGCGACTCATGGGGCCTGGAAACACCCCTTTGGTTCGCGCCCAGGGGTGTGGAGCCCCGCGACATTGTCTCGTTCCACCGTTCCAATGATTTTGAGCATGTGAAAGCCGAAGTGCTGGCCACGCGGGGTGGCGTTGGCGTCACCGAGATTGCCAACTTCGCGAAATATCGTTTCACGGGTGCGGGCTCTGAGGCCTTCCTCTCGCATCTCATGACCAACAAGATGCCAAAAACCGGGCGCCTCATTTTAACGCCGATGCTGAACCCGCAAGGCAAACTCATCGGTGATTTCACCATCGCCAAGGTCAAGGATGAGTGCTTCTATATGTGGGGCTCATCGCAGGCGCTGAAATATCACCTGCGCTGGTTTGAACAGCATCTGCCTGCCGATGACTCCGTGAACATCCACCGCTATGACCTGGGGCTGGTGGGCCTCTCCATCGCCGGTCCCAAATCGCGCGAGGCGCTGCAAGCGCTCACTGATGAGGATGTGTCCTCTGCCTCCTTCAAATTCATGGACCACCGCGCCATGGATGTGGCCAACTGCCCGGCTCTCATCAACCGCGTCACCTATACGGGTGATCTAGGCTATGAAATCTGGGTGGCCCCGGAATACCAGCGCCGCCTCTACCTTGAAATCATGCGCGCTGGCACCACAAACTTCGGCATGCGCGCCCTCCTGTCGATGCGGCTGGAGAAAAACTTCCCCACCTGGTACCGTGAACTCCGCCCCATCTATGGCGGCTTTGAAGCGGGCCTCGACCGCTTCATCGATCTCACCAAGAACGACTTCATCGGCCGCAGCGCCGCGATGGAAGAGAAAAAAACTGGCGGCAAACTCCGCCGCGTCTCCTTCATCGTCGACGCCAGCGACGCCGATGTCCTCGGCGACGAACCCATCTGGCACAAAGGCAAGGTCGTGGGCTGGGCCACATCCGGCGGCTACGCGCATTACGTGGATAAATCCATGGCCCAAGGCTATGTGCCGAAGGAACTGGCGGGTGACACAGCGCCGGGCGCTTTTGAAATTGAAATCATTGGCGAACAGCGGACGGCGACAATCATCAACGAGCCACTGTTTGACCCGGAAGGCAAGCGGATGCGGGGGTAGTGAGGCGATTTACCTTGGCCCGAATTCATGCGAAAATGAAACGATGTTGAGTTCTGCTGTCAAATCCAAACTTGTTGAGAAGCGGTCTGCTTTGGAAAATGCCGGAATAAAGCGCCTGTACGCTTTTGGCTCCCGCGTGAAGGGCGACTGTCGGCCAGAAAGCGACCTTGACCTTTTCATTGAGTTTGACGCCGCCCTGAAAGTGCCCTCGCTGTTCTATCTCATCGAAACGGAGCAGCAACTGGAAGCGGAACTTGGCTTTCCAGTGCATATAACCACACGCTCAAGCCTCCACCCGCGCATGCGGATTGAAATAGAAAGTCATGCTGAGCGCGTTTTCTGATGGCGCGGGATCCGCTTATTTATGTCGACGACGCTCTCGACGAAATTTCTTTTCTTGCAAAATTGTTGGCAGGCCGAGACAAGCACAGTTTTCTTAACGACCCTACCGCATTCCGCGCCTCCGCCTACTCACTGCTGAAAATATCCGAGGCCTGTCGTAATATTCCTGAGAATTGGCTGAATAGGGCGCCACTTGTCAATTGGAAGGGGGTGTATGCAATCGGCAACAAAATCCGTCATGAGTATTTCAGGTTGGATGAAGATATAATGTGGGACGTCTTAACCGGACGGCTCGCGGAACTTGAAAGCGCGCTCGAATTGATTAAACGAGGATGATCCGCTCGGTTAACCGGCAAACTCCAGCGCCGCATCCGTCAGCCACTCCCACACTGTCAACGCGAAGGTGCGGAGCGCATAGATTTCAAACCGATCTTCGCTCACGCAATGCACCAGGACTGGGGTGTGGCTCAGGCCGGTCTGGGCGAACATGCCGGGGGTGAAGGCGGTTGGGTGGAAATCCAGCGCCATGCCTTTGGCCAGGACAGTGCGGGCGGGCGGGCCTTCGAGGGCGATGCGGGTGCGGCTGTGGGAGAGCGGCGTCAACATGCATTGGCCGCGAAGCTCTGCGGCGGGATCATCATGTTCGGGGCCGATGATCCATATCTGCCTTGGCCCCACGCGCATGAGCAGGCGGCCTACATGGGTCTCCGCATATCCCATCCGCAAGGGAGGTGCTCCGGGTACGGATGAAATGCCGGATGCCAATGTCAGCGAGAAGCCGCGCGCCTCGCTCAATTGCAAGAGATCGCTCTTGCAGGGGGCGACACTGGCCAGCGCTGATTTTCGCTCAAGCATTGAGGCGTGTCCCGGACTTGTCGATGAAATTGGGGGATACAATCAGGCAGCGCACTTGCTCGTCCTTCAAGGGAAAGGCGCAGATGATCTCCTTGCCTTCATGGGCCAGGCCGCCTTTGAAGAGTCCAAGCGCTATATATTTGCCAAGCTCGGTGGACCAGGTGACGGAGGTGATATAGCCTCGGCCATGGCCCTTGATCTCGTCGTCAGCGGCAAAGAGGATGGAGCCGCCGCGCAGTTTCTTCTCGGTCTCAAGGGGCTCGATGCCGATCAAACTCCATCTCTCGCTCGCCTGCAGATTTTCGCGGAAACGCAATTCCCGGCCGACATAGGCCTTATCCTTGCTAGCCAAGCGGCCAAGGCCGAGATCATCGAGGGTGTTGCGGTGATCGAGTTCGAGCCCTGCGACATGGCCCTTTTCAATGCGCAAGCTGGCGAGGGCTTCAAGGCCGTAGGGCTTGATATCAAGCGGTGCGGCGGCTTTCAGGATATGCTCCCAGAGAGAAATCGCGTAGTCAGCGGGCACGTGCAGCTCGTAGGCCAGCTCGCCCGAGAATGACAAGCGGAGCAGGCGCACGCGCGCCCCATCATGGAGTATATCGAGGCAGCCCATATGAGGCAGGGTTTCGCTGGAAACATCAACGCCCGGAAACGCGAGTTGCAAGGCCTCGCGCGACTTGGGGCCGGAGAGCGCCATGCCTGCCCATTCATCGGTGAGGGAGCAAACCTGGACATCAAGATCGGTCCAATGCAGTTGCAACAGATACTCCAGCCATGACATGACTTCGCCCGCCTGCGCTGTGGTCGTCGTCATGTAATAGTGGTCAACAGCAAGATGCGTTGTCGTGCCGTCGTCGAGCACCACGCCGTCATCACCCAGCATCACGCCATAGCGCGAGCGGCCAATCGGCAATCTGGCAAAGCCATTGACATAAACGCGGTTCAGAAATTCGCCCGCATCCGGGCCCTGAATGTCAATCTTGCCGAGGGTTGAAACATCGGCAAGGCCAACACCCTTGCGCACCAGTTCCATTTCCTTGATGTAAGCCGTCTCCGGCGTATCGCCTGCCCATTGGTAATACCAGGCGCGCATCCACAGGCCTGCTTCGATGAAGGTGGCGCCATTGGCTTTATGCCAGTCATGCAAGGGCGAAAGCCGGCGCGGGCGGAAATGCACAGCCACACTGCGGCCGGCAATCGCTCCCATGGTGAGCGGGGTGTAGGGCGGACGGAATGTGGTGGTGCCAGCTTCGGCAATGGCGATGCCCCGGGCTTGAGCCATAAGCGCCAGCGCGTTGATGTTCGAGGTCTTGCCCTGATCGGTGCCCATACCGAGCGTGGTGTAGCGCTTCAAATGCTCGACCGATTGATAGCCTTCCTGATGCGCCAGGCGGATATCATCGGCGGTCACGTCATTCTGGAAATCGACAAAGGCCTTGCCCTTTTGGGCTGCGTCCCAAACCGGCAGAATGGAATAGAGGCGGTCAACAATGTGCTCAGGGGCCAGCACCGGCATGGTGCGGCCAAAGCCTGCCTGGGATGCGGCTTTGGCGCCCGCATTGGAGCCTTCGGCAATGGCTGCGGCCAATCCGAATGTGCCGAGCATCGCCCCTGCGCCAAATTGCGATGGAGCAAAAACGCCGGGCACGAAAGCGGCGATGGCGTCATTGTAAACCGGCTTGATGCCGCCATGCGAAGAGAGATGCACCGCAGGCGACCAGCCGCCAGACATCGCCACCACATCGCATTCAAGACTGGCGGCGTGAGCGCCTGATAGCTTGACCAGTTCCACCACCCTCGCCCCCACCACATCAGCGATGCCGGTGCCGGGGAAAATCGCAATGCCTGCAGGTGAGGCGCGGTTGAGGATTTCTGCCGGCACGCGCGCCCGGTGGTCGGCCACGGTGACGGCAACACCGGCATTGGCGAGATCAATGGCCGCATCATAGCCCGTGTCATTGTTGGTGACGACCACGGCGCGGGTTGCCGGGGCCACCGCATAACGGTTGAGATAACTGCGCAAAGCAGAAGCCAGCATCACACCGGGGCGGTCATTGTTGGGAAAGGTGAGCGGGCGCTCCAAGGCGCCGGTTGCCAGAATAATCGTCCGGGCACGGAGTGATACAAGAATTTGCCGCGCCTGCCCCCTGGCTGCGACAGGCTTGAGATGATCGCGGCGTTCCAGCAATACGGCCAGATTGCCGTCATAAAGCCCTTGCACGGTGGCGCGCGTGGCAATGCGCACATTGGGCAGGCCGCTCAATTCGCCTGTCATCTCCGAAAGCCACGCTGCATTGGACTCATCGGTTTCGGAAAGCAGGCTGCCGCCAATCTGCGTGTCCTGCTCCGCGAGGACCACCCGCGCCCCGCTGCGGCCTGCGGTCAGCGCCGCCGCAAGCCCGGCGGGGCCGGAACCCACCACCAGCACATCGCAAAACGCGTGGGCGCATTCATAGCGGGCAGAATCAGCAGCGAGGGAACCCCGTCCGAGTCCTGCAGCCTTGCGGATGAATTTCTCATAGAACATCCACGACCCTTTGAACGGCCCCATGAAGGTCTTGTAGTAGAAGCCCGATTGAAACAGCGGCGCTGCCAGCGAGTTCACCGCCATGAGATCAAAGCGCGGCGAAGGCCACGCGTTCTGCGAACGCGCCACGAGGCCGTCAAGCAACTCAGTCGTGGTGCCGGCGATATTGGGTTCGCGGGACGGGCCATCGCCAAGTGTAAACAGGGCATTGGGCTCCTCAACGCCAGCGGAGACAATGCCGCGCGGACGATGATATTTGAAGCTGCGACCGATCAATATCTTGTTGTTGGCCAGAAGGGCCGATGCCAGCGTATCGCCCGCAAACCCCGGCAGCAGCTTGCCATCAAAGCGCGCGGCGACAGGCTTGGTTCGATCAATACGGCCCCCGGCGGGCAGGCGGCGGAAGGTGGTCATGCTATCCTCACCCTGAGGTGTGAGCGAAGCGAGCCTCGAAGGGCAGCCGCAGCCGCACCAGTCCTTCGAGGCTCGCGCAAGGGCGCGAGCACCTCAGGATGAGGATGTAAGCGCCAACTCATGCCCCCTCCCCCACTTCATTCGTCGCCGTATTCCTGCTCAGCTTGAACCACTGTCTGCACCCCAGCACATGCTGCCAATATTCGTCATGCGGACCTTTTGGGTTCTCGAACAGAAAATAATAGTCATGCCAGTCCCTGAGATCGCCGGCGCCATGCGCAGGGCGCACCTTGCTGGCGTCCCCGCCATAACGGAACTCCGCGTAATCGCGCTCACCGCAATGGGGACAGGGAATTCTCATTGCTTATACGTCCAGTTGCCGATCCGTGGTCATCGAGCTCAGCGCCTTTTTCAAAACGGTCCAGCGAATAGCAGGCGTTAAGCTCATGCTCTTTGTCATGGGCAATGGTGTGGGCGTAAGTCCAGCCGCTGGCGGGCGTTGCCTTGAAGCCCTGATAGCACCAGCCGCCGTTGAGATATAAATTCCGAATGGGAGTGCGGCAAATGAACGGGCTGCCGTCGGGCGTCATGTCCATGATGCCGCCCCAGTGGCGAAGAAGCCGCAGGCGCGACATGAAGGGCAGAAGCGAGACCGCGCATTCGGCCACGCTTTGAATTTTGGGAAACTGGCCACGCTGGGTATAGGTATTGAATCCGTCAATATGGCCGCCAAACACCATGCCGCCCTTGTCGGATTGCGAAAGATAAAACAATTCAGCGCCCCAGGAGATGACATGATCCACCATGGGCTTCACCGGCTCGGTGACAAAGGCCTGTAAAATATGGCTTTCTACCGGCAGCTTGAGGCCCGCCATCCGGCCCACATGCGAGGTATGCCCGGCCACGGCGATGCCAACCTTGCCCGCATTGATGCGGCCCATTGTGGTTTCAACGCCCGATACCTTGCCGTCATCCATCACAAAGCCGGTGACCTCGCAGTTCTCGATCACATCAACGCCAAGCCTGGCTGCCGCGCGGGCATAGCCCCAGGCCACCGCGTCATGGCGCGCCGTGCCGGCGCGGCCCTGCAAAATACCGCCATAAATAGGAAAGCGCGCGGCGTCGGAATAATCGAGATAGGGGAGGAGCTTCATCACCTCGCCCCGGTCCAGCAACTCCGCGTCAATGCCACTCAGCCGCATGATGTTGCCGCGCCTGGAAAATGTATCAAGCTGGCCGGGGCTGACCGCCAGCACAATCTGCCCGCGCTGCGACACCATGCAATTGAAATTGAGCTCATGCGACAGGCCTTCCCAGAGTTTGAGCGAATGCTCGAAAAACTGGGTGTTGCCGTTGATCACATAATTGGAGCGGATGATTGTGGTGTTGCGCCCGACATTGCCGGAGCCGATATAGCCCTTCTCAATCACCGCCACATTTCTGATACCGTGGTTCTTGGCGAGGTAATAGGCGGTTGCCAGCCCGTGGCCGCCGCCGCCCACGATGACGACATCATAGGATTTGCGCGGCAGCGGCTTTTCCCATGCCAGCGGCCAGGCCAAACTTGGCTGGATGGCGCGGCGCGCAAGGGCAAACACTGAATAGCGGCTGGACATATGCCGCCTGCCTAACAGATAGTTTGAGTCAACATCAAGGCTTGCGTTCGGCCCATTCCGACAGGAGAAATGCGACGACCCCGAACACCGTGAAGCTCAATGCCAGGGGGATCACCGTGCCGTCATACATCTGCCCCGCCAGCCCGCCAAAAATAATCGCCACCAGCGATGACAGCGAGCCAGAAATCGCCGCTGCCATGCCGGCGATGCGGCCCATGGGCTCCATCGCCATGGCATGGTAATTGCCAAAGAGAATGCCGCTGCAGAAAAAAGTTCCGAACAGATAGGCCCCCAACAGCCACAAGGGCGGATGGCCGCCAAGCAGCAAGGACGCCACCAGAAACAGCACTGACAGAATAACGCACCCCCGCACCGCGAACTTGGACATAAGCCGCATTCCGTAACGCATCACCAGCCTGCCATTGACAATCATGGCGATGGCGATGGCGACGGCGAAGAACCCAAACCACACGGCAAACAGCTTGCCCTGGCCGTATTGCTCAGCGAAAATCTGCTGCGAGGTTCCGAGATAGTTGATGAAGGAGGCGAAGATGAACCCCACCGCCAGTGTGTAGCCCATGGCAATGCGGTTGCGCATGAAGATGAGCGCTGCCGCCCACATGGCCGAGGCAGACAGGGGTGCCCGGCGTTCAGGGGCCAGGGTTTCTTCCTGCCGCAGCGCCAGCCAGGTGGCCGCAATCAGCCCCATCACCATGAAGCCCGCAAAGATGACCCGCCAGCTTGCCACCAGCAGAACCATCTGCCCAATGGCCGGAGCCAGAATGGGCACCAGCATGAACACCGACATCACAAACGACATGACCCGCGCCATGGCAGCGCCCGCACTGCCATCGCGCACCATGGCGATGGAGACAATGCGGGGGCCAGCCGCGCCAAAGCCTTGCAACGCACGGCCCAGCAGCATCATGGTGAAGCTGGTTGACACAAGGCACAGCAGCGAACCCAGCACATATATCAACAGGCCCGCATAAATGGCGGGCTTTCGCCCTGTGGTGTCCGAAAGCGGGCCATAGATCAGGGTGCCAAATGTCATGCCGCCAAAAAACACCGTGATAATGAGCTGCCGGTCATTGGGGTCGGTTGCGCCCAGTTCCGTGGCGATCTGGCCTATGGCTGGCAGCATCGTGTCAATCGACATCGCCACCATGGCGTTGAGGAGCGCGACAAGAACAATGAATTCCATAAGCGTGGCGCGGGCTGCGGTCATCGGGCCTCCATAGCCGCCCTTGCCCCAAAGCGCGAGTTCGTTAGAAGATGGCTGCCATGCAAATCAACGCCAGTCAGCGCTCCGTCAACCTTGATCCATGCGATCCGGGGTTTTATCAAAACCCCTACCCCGCCTACCGCGCCATCCGCGAGGCCGCGCCCATCTTCAAATGGGAGCAATATGGCTATTGGTGTTTTGCTGCCCACGAGGATGTGAACGCCCTGCTCCGCGACCGCCGCTTTGGCCGCCAGATTTTGCATGTGGCCACCCGCGAAGAGCTGGGCTGGCCGGAAACGCCCAACCATCTCAAGCCCTTTCATGACTTTGAGCAGCACTCCCTGCTCGAACTCGAACCCCCGGTCCACACCAGGTTGCGCGGGCTCGTCAACCGCGCCTTTCTCACGCGCCAGGTGGAGCGGTTGCGGCCCGCGATCGTGAGTCATTCCAATAGCTTGATCGATAAATTTGAGAAACAGAATCAAGTTGATCTCCTCGCCGCCTACGCCACCCCTATTCCGGTTAAGGTGATTTGTGACCTTCTCGGCGTAGCCTCCGATATGGCCGACCAGTTGCTGCTGTGGTCGCATGACATGGTGGCCATGTATCAGGCGCGGCGCGACCGGGAGATTGAGGACCGGGCCGTCGCCGCCACCATCGCCTTCAGCGACTTCATGCGCGGCTACATCAGGGAGCGCGGCCGCTCGCCGCGCGACGACCTGCTCTCGCAACTCATCCCGCAACTGGCCGAAGACGAGTTGGTGACCACGGCCATTCTCCTGCTCAATGCCGGCCACGAGGCCACCGTCCATGCCATCGGCAATGGCGTCAAGGCGCTGCTGGAACATGGCTACTGCGACAACATCGAAGAAACCCTGCGCTTTGATCCCCCTCTCCATCTCTTCACCCGCTACGCCCTGGAAGACCTCGAATATGCCGGCATCAAGCTGCGCAAAGGCGAGGAAGTGGGCCTGATGCTGGGAGCCGCCAACCGCGATCCGGCGCGGTTTCCCAACCCCGACCATTTCGATCCCACCCGCGCTCCAAACCCGCATGTCAGCTTCGGGGCCGGCATCCACTTCTGCGTGGGGGCACCCCTGGCCAGGCTGGAACTGGAAATCGCCATCCCGCTGTTGTTTCAAAGGCTGCCCAAATTAGCGCTCACCGAAAAACCCCTCTACCGTGACACCTACCACTTCCACGGGCTGGAAAAACTCAACGTGACCCTCTCGTAGCGCGGGCTTCCAGCCCGCCCCTCGCCATCAAAAAGCGGGCTGTAAGCCCGCGCTACAAGTCGTTTCCGCGCCACTGCCTGACGTTTCCCTCCCTGCCGCGCGGCCTTGTTGAGCCTAAACCAGCACAGGTGAAACGTTCTCAACAGGCATGAAACATGACCGATGTTCAACCAACCCGCCGGGGCCGTGGCGGCGCTGATGCCAGGAGGGCGCAACGCACGTCGACAACGGTCACCCAGGCTGGCTACATCCGCCGCAAGACCAAGCTCTATGAACCCTTCACCGATGAGCAGCTTGAGCTTATCGAGCACAATGCCGAGATCGTGCTCCAGGAAATCGGCGTGGATTTTCGCGATGATGCTGAAGCCCTGCAATTGTGGAAAGATGCTGGCGCTGATGTCAAGGGTGACCGGGTGCGCTTTCCCAGGGGATTGGTCCGCGGGCTGATCAAAACCGCGCCCCGCGAATACACCCAGTTCGCCCGCAACCCGGCCCAGAATGTGGTGATCGGCGGCAACAACACCGTGTTCGCGCCCGTCTATGGCCCGCCCTTTGTGCGCGATCTCGAAGGCGGGCGGCGCTATGCCACGATTGAAGATTTCCGCAATTTCGTGAAACTCGCCTACATGTCGCCCTCCTTGCATCATTCCGGCGGCACCGTGTGCGAACCAGTCGATATCCCCGTAGCCAAGCGCCATCTCGACATGGTCTATTC